>JAYKGU010000218.1:0-12202 GCA_035285585.1 Synechococcales cyanobacterium | reverse complement strand
CCTGTTACGGCTACAGGAGAAACGGAGGCAGAAACACCCCTGCCTGAGTTGACCGAATCCTATGCCGACAGCCTGATCGACGAAGTCTTTGAAGAGGTCGATCGCATGTTGGAGAACGGCGTTGCCGTTTTGGATGGAGCCGACTCCCAACGGCGACGACCTTCTACCCGTGGCCGTACCCAGGACGCCGACGAAACTGGCCTGATTCCCGTCGACCCTGCCTCCCTGCAACCCGATCTGGACATTGATGGCATCGATTTTGAGACTGGAACGCCACTCGATGCCGACGCCGCCTCTGCTGCCCATCTCGATGCAGCGCCGTCTCCCCGCCAACCCCTGGGGCCGATCGCGCTGCTCACCAGCCTGTTGCCTATTCTGGTGGCCTGTGCGTCCCTGGGCCTGGCCCTGTCTGCGGGGCTAGCCCTCTACAACCAGCGGCAAAAGCTGGCCGATGCCCCCGCCGCCGTTGATGCTGCTCCCTCCGCCGATGCCGAGTTTCTGGCCTATATGAATCAGGCCCTGGAGGTGATCAGCCAGAAGGCAGCGGCTGAAGATGCAGGGGCGATCGCCTCTGAGTCCACCACCGATACCGATACAGCAGCGGCTCAAGACGGTAGCCCAGACAGCGGCAATCCCCCTGTCCTGGTCAATCCACTGCCCATGCCCATTTTTCAGCCGCCCCAGTCCATTGCCTCCCTGCCCACGGTGCCCATCCAGGAAAGCCTGACGCCACCCTCCCCCGTCCCTACTAACCCCGTTCCCGCCAACCCCGTCCCGGTTACCCCCGCCCCCTCCACCTTTCCCGCCACCCCCCCGGCCAGCCCCGCCCCTGCCGCCAGCGCTGACCCGGCCCCCGCGCCCAACATCGCTCCCGCTGCAAATCACACCCTGGTGGGCTTGCTGCAGTTGGGCGATCGCTCTGCGGCCATTTTTGAATTTGACGGCAACGCCCAGCGCATTGCTGTTGGCGAGCGCATTGGCTCCAGTGGCTGGAGTCTCGTCTCCGTCTCCAACGATGAGGCCATCATCCGCCGCAATGGCGAGGTGCGATCCATCTACATCGGCCAAAGTTTTTAAAAGCAAGAACCAGCAGGAAAAGAGAGGAATCGCCACCATGGGCCTGTTTGAAGACTTGAGCCGCTTTTTAGAAACCCGCCTGGAAGAGTTTCTCAAAAATAATCCCCATCTGGAGCTGCAGGCTCTGGAGGAGCAGTTGCGCGAGCAGGAGGTCGAAACCACGCGGCTGCTGGCTAGCTTCCGCATTCGGGAACGGCAGCTCAAAGAAGAAATTCTGGCTACGGCCCAGGAAGTGCAGCGCTGGCACGTCCGCATCAACAAAGCCAAGGCCGCCAATCGCTGGGATCTGGTCAAACCCGCCGAAGAACGGGAGGCGGTGCTGCTGCGCCAGGGCAATCAGCTCTGGGGCCAGATGAAGGGGGTGAAAGACCGCATCCAGCAGACGGTGGCTCTGCACCAGCAAATCCAGCAGCGACGGCAGGAAGTCAAAGCCAGGCTAGCCGCCGCTCAGGCTGCTCAAAAGGCCGCCCACGCCCAGGAGTGGCAAACAGCGGGGTGGAACCAAACCCCCAACTACAGCTTCAGCAATCCCAGCAGCCAGGCCACCGCCGACCCGCTGGAGCAAACCTTTAAACGGTGGGAGATGGATGAAGATCTGGAGCAGCTCAAGCGCGAGATGGGCCGCAGTTAAATTCAAAACTCAACCATTTAAGTAGAACTGCATTGAAAAACGAAGGTTAGAAAACCGGGGACGCTCCCCCGGTTTTCTAACATGAATTTAATTGTGCTGGCCTATTTAGGGCTGGGGTTTGCGAATTGTAAAGGAGATGGGGTGGGCGATCGCCCGCCTTGGCAACGGTTTCGCAGGCCGCCGCAGGAAGCGGGGTAAATTTGGCTCCTGGGGGGCGGGGGGGCGCACTGGATGGGAAGGTTCTGGGGCCGGAGCGGGGATGTCCGGTAGCGAATGGGGTAACTCTGGTGATCCTGAAAATTCTGAAGAAAGGGCTTGGGGGAACGGGACGGCAGACTCACCGGATGGGGGGGCGGTCGTCGCAACCGGCGGAGCGGATGACGTGGATCCGGTATCCGCTGGCGTCGTGCTCGGAGCCAGTGGCACAACACAATAGTCCACCGTCAAAGTTTCGACCCACTCCACCACGTCCGTCGCGACCGCTGGCGCAGGGGCTTCCACGGGGATTGGCACCACGGTTACGGGGGGATGCGATCGCCCCTCATCAACCGACTGCCGCCGCAACCTCACCTGGCGATTGCGGTTTGAGGCGATCGCCAGCACCAGCCCCGCCCCCACCAGCACCGGCAGCGGCAGCGACCAATCGGGCCACCACAGGCCCATGTCGATTCCCATGCCCAAGCCCAGAATCCCTGTCATGCCCATTTCCCTGTACTGCTGGAAACTAGCATAGCGGAGGTTGGGTCGCTTTAGCTTTAGTGGATGGAGAAGGGGCGATCGCCCTGCCAGCGAGAATCAAAGATGGAATCGTTGCCGGAATCATAAAAGTGAAGCCGCCCGTAGCCCAAAAACTGACCATAGGGATCGGCCCCTGCCGGGTAAGCCGTGATGCCAAACAGATAGATGCCGCTGCGGCGGGGGTTGCGCTCGGCTTCGAGGCGGATGGTCAAGTCTGTGCCAGGGGGAACGGGAGGATCAAAGGTGACTACGGCGGTATTGGTTTCGTCGTCCCAGGTGGTGGTGGCCACCGGCAGATCTGCGCCCCGGCGGCGGCGAGTGCCCACAAAGGCTTCCGTTTCGTCCAGCTCGTACTCAATTTCGCGGGTAAAGGTTTCCCCATCCCGTTGGGCGATCGCCACCGATTGCAGCGGCTCGCCAGCGTCCGCAGGCACCTCCAAAGAGAAGAAATAGCCCACGTTGGGAGCAGCGGTGCGATCGCGCAGCACCGAGGAATCTACCAGACGAGGCGGACGGTCAAAGTAAACCTGACCATTGGCCAACTGTACTGCTTGCCCCAGGGAGTGCCAGCCAAGGGCTAAACCGCTGGCTAGAACGGTGATCCATCCGGTTTGCTTGAGCCATTGTGCCGCCATGGGTGTTATTCCTCTGCAAATGCTTGCGCTCCAAAGAGCGGGGGTTGTACCCCAATTCTAGCTATCTCAAAAAGGTCTGGAGATGCGCTGATAGGGGTATCCATTTAAGCCGGGAAATCCTGGTCGGATAGGGAGCCAGAATCCAGGAGTCAGAATTCAGAAGGGAGCCGACTTCTGGCTCCTGACTCCTGAATTCTATTCTTGGCAAAGCTTCCCGCCCTAAGTTGATACCCCACTGATGGGTCGTTTGCCAGGGAGATTGCCCTCATCCCCCAGACCTTTCTTCCATGAAGGTAGAAGGGGAGCCAGAGCTGACTAATCGCTTCAAAGCCCCTCGTCCTTTTTGGGAGAGGGGTTTGGGGTGAGGGCAAAATGACTAGAAGTAAAGCAAATGACCCACTAGTAGCCAATTTGCAGCGTTACCGAGGCGGTGACCCGCTGTTCGCCGCCGATGACCTCCGTGTTTGCTGCATCCGCTGCCTCCAGGCTGGCAACGGCCTGCCGCGCATAGGGTAGCGGTATCGGTGGTTGGGCGCTGTTGATTTGAATGCCCACGATGGAGCGGGAGGTCAGCCCCAGGGTTTCCAGAACCACTGCTGCCTGATCCTGAGCCTCCTGGGTGGCGTCTCGCAGGGCTTCGGCTTCGGCTTCAGCGATCGCCTCGTCGGTGGCCCGGAAGCTGATGCCATCAATGCGGCTTGCGCCAGCGCTGACCGCATCGTCCAGGATGGTTCCGGCTTCTTCGGTGGCAACTTGAAAGCTCACGGTGTTGGTGGCGGTGTAGCCCACCAGGCGCTGCTGGTTGTTGCTGTAGTCATAGCGGGGCGACAGGCTGATGCCAGTGGTTTGTAGCTGATCGACGTTGCGCGATCGCAGCAGTTCTACCACTGACGAAGAGCGCTGGGCGGCGGCCTGCTGCGCTTCTTCGGCAGTGGCGGCGTTCACCTCTACCCCCAGGGCTACC
The DNA here is from genome assembly GCA_035285585.1 of Synechococcales cyanobacterium. Taxonomy (GTDB): domain Bacteria; phylum Cyanobacteriota; class Cyanobacteriia; order CAKZMO01; family CAKZMO01; genus JAYKGU01. The sequence continues at coordinate 8,157 of JAYKGU010000218.1, read as the reverse complement.
TGGGCCAGAGAGGTGGGAATCGTCTCTACACCCTGACCCGTGACGGTGAGGGTTTGGGGGAGGGGCTGATCCTGGGCGGGGGCTGGTTTCACCATGACGATACCCGCGATAATCAAAGCCAGGGGCACAATGTGGCGAAGGGCACGGACAGCGGTGGCAGATGGGGGCACAATAGCAGATGGCATGGTCGTCACTCCTTAGTAAGCGATGAAATGGGTGATGTGTGTGACTGGTAATCAGACTATATTTACCTTGCCATCTCTAAAGTTGAATCCAGCCTCGGTTTCAGTTTCAGTAACTCTGCCTGCTGGCCCCCAGGAAACGTACCGGCGGAGTGGCTGTCATTAATGAAGGCGATCGCCCGTCTCTACGTCGAACCAGTGCATGGCCTCAAAGGGGAACGCCAGCGACACGGTTTCGCCCTGCCACTGCTGCTCGGCTGGAATTAGTGCTCGCAAGGTGTGCCGCGAGGAACCGGCTACCCGGACGCTGATCAGCTTTTCCTTGCCTAAATCTTCCACCAGAAACACCGTGCCACCCACGGTTTGAGTTCCGTCAGCGGGCAGGTCAGCAGTCGCCAGGCGCACATCTTCGGGACGAATCCCCACAACGATGTCGGGCGGGGCCGTGGGCAGATCGGGCAGCCGTAGCTTGAAATCTCCCAGCACCGCTGAGTTACCCTGACAGTTGAGCCGCAGCAGGTTCATCTGGGGACTGCCCATAAAGCTGGCGACAAACTGGTTCGCCGGATGGTTATAAATTTGGTAGGGGGTGTCCAACTGTTGCAAGACGCCCTCATAGAGCAGGCCAATGCGGGTGGAAAGGGTCATGGCCTCAACCTGGTCGTGGGTGACATAGACCACGGGTTTATTTTGGGTTTTGAAAATTTGCTTGAGTTCAGCCCGCACCTGTTCCCGCAGCAGCGCATCCAGATTACTCAGCGGTTCATCCAGCAGAAACACCTCCGGGTTGCGCACCAGGGCACGGGCCACCGCTACCCGCTGCCGCTGTCCCCCCGATAGTTGCCCCGGCTTTCGGTCGAGCAAAGCCGGATTGAGATCCAGCTTGGCGATGACGTTTTTCATCCGATCTTCAATTTCAGCCGGGGGCGTTTTACGAATACGCAGGCTGGAGGTGATGTTCTCCGCCACTGTCATGTGGGGGTAGAGGGCGTAGCTTTGAAACACCATGGCAATGTTGCGATCGCCCGGCGACAGGTGGTTGATCGATCGCCCCCCAATGGCCACATCCCCTTCGGTGGGCTGATCCAGGCCCGCGATGAGCCGCAGCGTGGTAGACTTGCCGCACCCCGATGGACCAATAAAGGTGAGAAACTCGCCATCATCCACATCGACGGTGATGTCACGGAGCACGGTGGTGCTAGTACCATAGGTTTTCCGGATGTTTTTAAGTTCGAGTTTAGCCATGGGTTTTAGAAAAATTGAAAGACGGTTGCAAACGAGGAAGATTTCAGGTCAACAGTAGCCCTATCCTTTGACAGCACCTGCCGTAAGACCTTGAACAATGCGCCGCTGAAAAATCAGCACCAGCGCCACCAGCGGTAAAGTGCCAACCACCGTTGCGGCGGCATAAGGGCCGTAGGGAATTTCAAACACTGACGCACTGCCCAACTGGGCCGTCCCCACGGGAATGGTGCGCATCACGTCGCGGGTGATAAACGTCAGGGCAAAGATAAACTCGTTCCAGGAAAAGATAAACGCCAGAATTCCCGTCGTCACCAGGGCGGGCAGGGTCATGGGCAGCAAAACGTACCAGAGCATTTGCAAGGTGTTATACCCGTCCATCTTGGCCGAATCTTCCAGATCTTTGGGCAATTGCTGAAAGAAACTGCGCATCACCAGAATGGTCAGGGGGAGATTGATGGCCGTGTAGGGCACGATCAAAGCCAGGTAGTTGTTGGCCAGACCCACCGCCCGCACCACTTCCAGCAAACCAAGAAACAGCAACACATAGGGAAACAGGGTAACAAACAGCACCACCAGGAGGAGGATGCCCCCTCCCTTGATGGGGAGACGGGCCAGGGCATAGGCCGCTGGCGCACCCAGGGCCAGACACAGCAGGGTGGAGACGATCGCCACAAAGGTACTGTTCAGGATGTAGAACAGGAACGGGCGACGGGCAAAGAGTTCGGTATAGTGGCTGAGGGTGAGCTGGTCAGGGGAGGGGAAATAGACGGTGGGGACAGAGGCGATCGCGTCGTTGGTCTTAAACGAGGTAAGCAACTGCCAGAACACCGGAGCCAAACAAAAGACCACCGTCAGCACTACCGCGACCCACAGCACAATGGCCCGGATGTTGATGGGCTGTTTAGATGGCCCAGGTTTGGATGGGGTTGACTTTTCACGGGTGTCGTGGGGCTGGGACTGGGGTTGGGCAATGGCCATCAGCGATTGTCTCCTGCAACGTCAATACCGGCGCGGGTGAGGATGATCGCGGCGATCGCCACCACCACCACCAGCAAAAGAAAGGTCACCACCACCAGGGCTGAGCCATAGCCAAAGTCCAGGTAGCGCATGACCGTGTCATAGATGTAAAGGGAAACCATCTCCGTTGCCCCCGCTGGCCCCCCGCCCGTCATCACGCGGGGCAGGTCAAAAATGCCAAAGGATTGGGCAAAGCGAAACAGCAGGGCAATCATAATCTGGGGCGTCAGCAAAGGCAGGGTAATCGCCCAAAAGCTTTGCAGGGGGCTGGCTCCCTCCAGGGAGTGGGCCTCATACAGGTCGCGGGAAATGGACTGCAGCCCCGCCAGCAAAATCACGGCAATGAAAGGCGTGGTTTTCCACACGTCCGCCACAATCAGCGCCATCATCGCCCGCGTAGGGTCGCCCAGCCAGGTGATGTCGGTGCCAATCAAGCTAAGGCGGCGCAGAATATCATTCACCACGCCATACTGGTCGTTGAAAATCCAGCGCCAGGCCAGGGCCATCACCGCCGTTGGCAGCGCCCAGGGGAGAAGGGCAATGGTGCGCACCGCTCCCCGGCCAAAGAAAGCCTGGTTCAACACCAGGGCAATGCCCATGCCCAAAACCAACTCCAGCGCCAGACACACGGTGGTAAACACCGTCGTATTCCACAGGCTTTGCCAGAAGCGCCCATCTCCAATCAAGCGGCCATAGTTGGCCAGACCAGAGAACACGGGTTCAAGCTGGGTGCCCAGGTTTTCGGTGAACAGGCTGAGCCAGAAAGCTCGTCCAATGGGGTAAGCAAACACCGCCACCAGCAGCACGAGCGCTGGCACCAGCAGCAGCCAGCCCGTTACTCTTTCCCGCTGTCGGGGAGATTCTAAGTTCATCATGGTTATGCTGCTCCCTGGACTTCAAGCTGTGCAGCAGCGGATTCTGGGGTTTCTACCAGCCGCCGGGTCTCCCTGGCTGCCGCGTTCATAGCCGCTTCAGCGCTCATGTTCCCAGTTAAGGCGGCACTCAAATAGCGCTGCAAAATATCCGAAGCCTGGGCGTATTGGGCAATGGGAGGACGTAGCACCGCCTGCTCGATAATGTTCAGCAAGTCGGGCATGAAGCTGTAGGTTGCCACAATGTCGGGGTCGGTGAAGAGCGATCGCCGACTGGGAACATAGCCTGTTTCCAAAACAAACTGCTTCTGCACTTCTGGCTGGCTGAAATACTCAATTACCCGCCAGGCTTCATCGGGGTGGGGGGTTGTCTTGGCAATGCCAAACCCCCAGCCGCCCTGACAGGCTCCGCTGTCTTCGTTGGGCTGATGCACCATGGGCTTGATGGCGTATTTTCCCTGGATGCCCGACTCCTGGGCCAGACTGTAGACATAGGGCCAGTTGCGCATGAAAATTGCCTCTCCACTTTGGAACAGACGACGCGCCTCTTCTTCGGCGTAGGTGACCACACCGGGGGGCGAAATGCCAGATTCGATGGTGTTGCGGAGAAATTCAACCGCCGCGATCGCTTCAGGTCGATCCAGCCCCACCTCCAGGGTGTCGGGGTTTACCCAATAACCGCCAAAGCCCTCCAGAATCTCGACAAACATGGCCGACAGACCTTCATACTGCAATCCCTGCCAGAGATAGCCCCAGTCGGCGTCGCCGGTACCTTGCAATGCCTGGGAGATCTCCACCATTTCCTCAAAGGTGTCCGGCGGAGCAAAGCCTCCCTGCTCCAGCAAATCGGTGCGATAGTAGAGCATCCCCACATCTGAGCGGAACGGCATCCGGTAGAGTTCACCGTTATAGCGTCCCCCGTCCACGTCTTTGTCCATGTAATCGTTGAGTTTAGCCTCGGTGATGCGATCGCCCAAAGGCAGCAACCACCCAGCAGCAGCGAACTTGGGCACCCAGACGATGTCCATGAACACAAGATCATAGGGGGAATCGCCCAACAAGAAAGCCGACGTATAGAGGTCTTCCACCAGCGTGGTGGTGTTGGGAGCCTCCACCATCTCCAGATGAATGTCGGGATTTGCAGCATTGAAGTCTGCCGCAAAGGGAGCCATTTGAGTGGCTTCCAGGGCACGCAAAAAGATTTGGAGGTTAACCGGTTCCTGGGTCAGGGCCGGACGCGACAGGCTCACCAGGGTCAACAACAGCGCTGCGACAAACCCCAACAAATAAGGGAGTTTCAGCCTCCGGAGACGGATTTGATTGGCCCTTCTCACAAAAGATTGAAAGGAATTTGCATCAGCGGGATCAGGATCGTGTTTCATTTTTAATTTTTGGAATGGCAAAGCTGCCCTGCCTTCGCTGCTCAAATTGAGACCGGATGACAGATGCGCGACTTTGCTATTTGCTTAACAACCTACCTACAGCAGTAAGTAACTTCTACCACTTGTAGTAGATGTTCGCAAAGGATGACATGTGTCTTTAGGGAGAAAATGAGGCTTTTGTTATAAAAATTAACTTTTTCCGGGGAAATTGAAGTTTTCGTCATGAAAGTTCATCCCACCGAAGGCGCGGTCAGGACGTCAGGTCAGCAACAGGGCAAACAGACCGCAGAGGGCAATACCATCAAACACCCCCGCCCCCCCAATGCTCAACACTCCTGGGGTGTTTTCCTGAATTTCTTTCAAATGCAAAATATCTGCACCAATCAGAGTGCCCAGCACTCCACCCGCAAAGGCCACCGGAGCAGCATGGTCAAAGCCCGTCACCAGCATGGCCGATAGGGCCGCCGTGGTGGGGGCAATCAGCGGATTCATCTGAATGCCAATGCCAGGAACCACCCGCGACCCCAGATAGCTCACCCCCGAAACGATGGCGGTGACGATGGCGATCGCCAATACCGAAGCCCGACTAAACTGATACAGCGCCAAAACCGTAGGAATCAAACCCCCGCCCACGTTCAGGGCGACCACGGTGGACTGCTTGATCTGCGGCAGGGGGATGCCCCAAAACTGCCGTAGCCAAAGCGATGCCACGTCTTCCACCAATTCCACCCGCGTCTCGGTGCGATAGAGGGGAATGTTGATGGCCCCTCCTAGCAAAATGGCCAGAAAGAGGAGAACCGCTCCTTCGGGGGAAAAACCCAGCTTGACCGCCGCCGCTTGCACCACATCCACCGTCAGAAACACCCAGAGAAAGGGCAGCACTAACAGCAGTAAAACAAATAGCAGAAGGGAAACAGGCAGATAAATCATAGCTAAGGCGATCGCCCCCACTTTAACTAGACAACAGGTAGGGAATCCCCGGCCACAGGAGGCCCAGATTCGCCCACGGCTTCGAGCGATCGCCCCACGGTCTCTACCCGAAACCAGTAGGTTACCAGCGCCGCCAGCAGGCAGATCAGGGCGAGTAGCCCCAGCAGCGGCGGCGTACCAATTTCCTGTTCTAGCAGCGGCAGCGCAAAAGTGCCCAGAACGGCTCCCGCCTTAGCCACCGCCGCTGCCAACCCGGCTCCACTGGCCCGAATGGCGGTGGGAAACACTTCACCGGAAAGCAGAAAAGTGGTGGCGTTGGGGCCAAGGTTCATCAGCAGGTTGAAAATGATAAAGCCTGCGAAAACCAGGCCCAAATTGGCTGTGCCCGTGGTGCTTTGCGCCCCCGATAAAGCCAGACACACCAGTCCAGCGGCCATGCCGATAAACCCGGCGATTTGCAGCTTGACCCGCCCCACCCGATCCACCAGCAGCACCGCCAGCAGGAACCCGACAATGAGAAACCCGTCCACAAATGCTGCCCCTTTAGCGGCGGCCAGTTCTCGGGCGATGAAATTTTCCTTTCCAGCAAAGGCCAGGGTGGCGATAATCACCGGCGTAAAGATGCCAATGCCATAGGTGGCAATGTCCTGCAAAAACCAGGGGACGGCAGCAAAGATCGTGCGTTTCAAATAGTGCTGGGAGAAGAGCATGCCATAGCTGAGCTTGGTGCTGGCTGGCTCTGGTTCGGTTTCGGGGGTGATGGTGATGGGCTGACCCAGCAGTTCTGTAGCGGCCTGGGAGGCTGCGGCATACTCGCCACGGGCAATGTAGTAGCGGGGACTTTCAAGTAGGAACTGAAACCGCAGGATGGCCACGGCGATCGCCAGCCCCAGCCCCACCCCCAGCATCCAGCGCCATCCGTAATGAATCAGTGGCTCAACGGCGTCGGGGTAGAACTGCTGAAAGCCGTTAATCACCAGCAGGCCGGTCACCGCCCCCAGGAGCGCCCCCACTGCCTGAAAGGTAAATGCGCCAATGACCATGCGCCCCCGAAATCGGGCGGGCACATTTTCGGTGATGTAGGACACGCTGATGGGGTAGTCTGCGCCGATCGCCACCCCCACCAGAAAGCGAAAAGTAATCAGCGAGGCTTCGTTCCACGCCAGGGTGGTTGCCGCTGAGGCCAGGACAAACAGGGCAATGTCAATCACCAGCATGAGCTGGCGGCCAATCCGATCGGTCAATGGCCCCAGGGTGAGGGAACCCACCAGCGCTCCGGCCACCGCTGCCGTGGCGATCGCCCCCGTTGCCGTCGCATCAATGCTAAAGTCCCGCTCGATCAGGGGGATGGCCACCCCGATGATGAAGAAATCAAAGCCGTCCAGGGCAATCAGCCCGGCAGACAGGAGCCACAGGAGCCACATGGGCCGCGTGAGGGACGAGGCATCCAGTTTTGCCTCAAAGGATTGGGGGTGAGCCATTGCCATGATCCTGAAGTTTGTCCCTAACGATCGTGGATTGTAAGATCCTGGCCAAATTGCCTCTGGACAGCCAGACCGCTCTGGTCCTATTTGCCCGCCGCTTGCAGCCGATCTTCAACTTGCCCCGGCAGGGTTTGCTCCTGCTCAGAAGCAATCTTACCAAAGGCACGCTTGCGCTGGAGCCAGTTGGCAATGTCGCTGACCGACAAAATCCCATCCAGATGGCCATTGGTGGTTACCAGAAGACGGCGCGATCGCGATTCTTGCATCTGTTCCAGCACCGACGACATATCCTGGCTGGGGTTGACGGTGATTCCTTCCTGGATGGGAATCATCACGTCGCTCACCGTGCGCTGCTGCCACTCTTCGCGGGGGGTTTGCTTTACCTGCCCCAGGGTTACCAGCCCAATGGGATGGCCGTCGGACTCCACCGGAAAGGACTGGTAGCTGCGGTTGAAGAGATACTGATCCACCAGCTCTTGCAGTTTTAGATCGGAGGGTACGGTTTCGGGATTGTAGGTCATCACGTCCTGCACCCGCGAACCTTCCAGCATCATACGCACCACCAGCTCCTGGTAGCTGGATTCAGCAGCGTTGTTCAAAAACCAGCCAATCAGGATAAACCAGAGGCCACCGATAAAGTTGGGGGTGGGGCTGAACAACTGTAGAAAGCCCAGCAAAATGAGGCCATAGCCAAGAATCCTGCCACCAATGGAGGCAACACGGGTAGCCCGCTTCAGGTTGTTGGTGATCTTCCAGACAATGGAGCGGAACAGCCGTCCTCCATCCAGGGGAAAGCCGGGGAGCAGGTTAAAAATCGCCAGCAGCATGTTGACCCAGGCCAGATAACCGGCAACGCCCACGATGGCTACGCTCAACCCTGCCGATCGCCCAAAGTACCACACCAGCCCCGCCAGCCCTGCCAGCACTAGGCTCGTCAGCGGGCCAATCCCCGCAATCTGAAACTCGTCCCCCGGCGTTTCTGCATCCATCCGGGTGTGGGAAACACCCCCAAAGGCAAATAGGGTAATGCCCTCGACGGGGATGC
>JAYKGU010000217.1:0-19388 GCA_035285585.1 Synechococcales cyanobacterium | reverse complement strand
TATCAGCGGCTTTTCGCTCGTCAGCAGCGTTAACAATGGTCAACGCCAGATCGAGACTCCTATCGTCAAGCTGCTCTACATCTGTCGTAGAGTAGTCTCCTACCGCCGCCGAAGATATCTGTCGAACCTTTTTGTAATCAGCCATTCAGTGTCGAGTTCCCTGCTAAACCAACCTTTTTAAGTAAATTTGAGTGAATGCACAGTGTGAGAGTATTTTACCGGTCTGGACTGAGAAGCGTGCCCCGTCTTTGCGCTTTGTAAAAACCAGTTGCGCGTAGCCAGCGCCCGTGGATGAATGAGGCGCTGGGCGGCCATGAGCTGGCTAAGAGTATAGTCGCAGGTCATCCAGACCGCCTTAGGCAGGTCTTGCCAACTGGTTTCGCGCAGCATCTCCAGGGTAGGTGTGTTGCCCCGCCCAGGCTCCAGACTATCTGCCAGAAAGACAATACAGCTCAGAGCATCCATTCCCGGTTTGCCTAGAGTGTGATTGGCGATCGCCGCCAGAATGTCTGCGTCAGTGACCTGAAATTCGTCGCGGGCCACAATTGCACTGACATCTGCATGAAGCAGATGGGGATTTGACTCCAAAATCGGATCAAGGGCCAAATTTTCTGCCTGGGCAATTGCCAGCAGCCGCGTTGGCTTAAAGTTTTTTGCTAGATCGTGCATCAGCCCCGCTTGAGCTGCCCGCACCGCACTGACCCCATGCCGCTGGGCGAGGTCAGACGCCATCTCCTCAACCCTCAGAATATGATTGAGCCGAGATGCGGGTACCTGGGCAGCAAGCCAATCTAAGATGCGCTGACGCAGCGCCTGAGAAAATTGCTCCATACACAGGAAATAACACCACCAAGAGCAACCAGTTATGGGCGGTTACTCTTCTAGCATAGCCAGAAAGCGAAAATTTGTAAGGCATCCATCGGGCTGAACTATGGCCCGCCAGGCTGTCCAAAAAAATTCCTGGAGTTTCACTGGTGCGATAAAAGTTCGGCCTGGCCCCCCGGCTTCGCTGTCAGGGTTCGATTTGGGAACGACCACGACCGTGGCTTTCCCCAAAACAATAGGACCAGTGTGTTCGTTGCGCCACTATCCCTTCTCTGGCTCCTGCATTGTTCAGGGATGCAACCCAACTCACCGCCGATTACATAGGGCGTGAATTCAGAATTCTGGCTCCTGACTCCCAAGATCCAACCCAAAATCACCTCACTGCCTCAATCTCCGTCACCCCCGCCCCATTCACCCAGGCAATCTGGGCAATGCCCCGCTGTCGAGCATAGCTGCGGGTTTGCTCAGGAGTGCGATCGCCCAAACTCACCTCCACCCGCACCAAAGTAGTAGAGTCGCGAATCGTCTGGGCGTAGGCAAAGGCGGCGGCCTGGGCGGCGGCGGATTGGGGCACTACCAGCCAGCTATTCACCGGGGTTGTGACCGGCAGTTGCCCAGTGGGCAGCAGGGCCTGGTGCAGTTCCTCAATGTTCAGCACAAAGCCAATGCCGGGAGCGCCCGTTCCCTGGGGGTGGAACAGCTCCAGAAGCTGATCGTAGCGCCCCCCCTGGCCGATGGTGCGGTAGCCCGTGGGCGTGGCGGTGACCACCTCGAAGACAATACCCGTGTAGTAGTCGAAGGTCTGGATCAGGCTCAAGTCCAGCACCAGGGACGGTAGCGCCAGGGATTGCAGGGCGCAGGTTTTCTCCAGCAGCTCCACCAGGGTTTTCAGGTTCTCCACGGCGGCCCACTGACTCTCGTCCAATTCAAGCTGGGCCAGCCTGGGGAAGACCTGGGCGGGGGTACCTCGCAGGTCGAACATCGCCAGGGCACGGGAACGCAGCTCCGGCGAGAGGGGCAGCGTCTCCAGGGTGATGCGATCCAGGTGGGCAATGCCCTGACGCACCCGATCGCGCCATTCAGACGGGAAAGGGGATAGGAGCGATCGCGTCAGTTCTGCATTGCCCAGCACCAGGTGCCAGTCCGCCAGCTTGAGGTTTTGAATGCAGTCCATCAGTAGCAGAAGCACCTCTCCATCGGCCACGGTGCCCTGAGCGCCAATCAGCTCTACCCCAGCCTGGTAGAACTCGTACTGGCGATCGCTACTTCCCTTCGCCGAGCGACGAAAGACATTGGCGTTGTAGTACAGGCGCTGGGGCAGGCTGAGGCTATCCAGTCGGGTGACCGCGGCACGGGCAATGGAGGCCGTCAGTTCCGGACGCAGCCCCAGCACCTCGTTATCCGTGTCGTGGAGCTGAATCACGGTGGAGCGCTGCACCGCACCGCCTGCCATCAGCGTATCCAGCCGCTCCAGGGTGGAGGTGATCACGCGGTGGTAGCCCCAGCGGTGAAATATCTGCTGCAGCCGTTCTTCAATCCAGTGCTTTTGGGCCACATCCAGGGGAAATAAATCCCTCGCCCCAGCGGGAGGTTGATGAATCATGCACGTCGCCCCCTGTCGCTACTTCTTCTTGCCACCGCCGAACAGGCCAAACAGGCCGCCCTTCGACGGTTCCGACTTGCCCTTGGCCTGGGAAGATGGCTGAGCTGCTTGCGCGCCTTTGGGATCAATCCGCCGCATCCCTGATGCCGCAATGGGATCATTAGGGTTGATATCCAGCGCCTTTTTGAAGTGAATCTTCGCCATCGTGGACTGATTGCTCTTCAAGTAGATACTCCCCAGTTGGGAGTGGCAATCGTTACTATCTGGGGCAATCTTTAGCGCTTCCCGCAACTCCAAAATCGCTTCCCGGTGGTTACCCTTCTGCTCGTGTTCGTGAGCGCGGCGGCGATAGGCATCTACCAGCTCTTCTTTGGAGGACTTGGGCGGTCGCTGAGGCGTTGACGGCACAGAGGCTGTGGAGACAGGCGATTGCTTGGCAGCAGGCGCATCGGCGGCTGGACGGCGGCTGGGTGGTCCGCCTGCCTGCTCTCGCCGCATTAAGTAGACCAGGTTGACCTCGCTAATTTGCCCAATCAGATCCAGCACCTGCTTCAGGTTTTCATACTGTTGCTCCGTCAGTTCCTTCAAGATCGAGCGGTACTGGCCTGCCAGATCGCTGGCCGCCGCAAGCTGGCGGGACGGGTCGCTAGTTAGCAGAATGGTGTCTTGTTGCCGGTTGGCCTGTTGACCCTTTAGCTTCAGGAGCAGGCCATACTCGGTGGCTTCCTTTTCCTGGGAAAGCTTTTCATAAGCCGGGTTGACCAGCTTGGAGAGCAGCTCATTGGCAAACTGCCGCTCTTCATCAGTTTTAATCGCAGAACTATCGGGATGCAGGCGGCGGGCAATTTTTAGATAGCGCTTACGCACATCTTTGGCATCGGCCTCCACTGAAATGCCCAAAACAGCATGATGATCAATAAATTCGTCCTTACACAAGCCGCGTTCGATCTTGAAAGCCATGCCAACAATCCTGGTTTTTTTGCCTTAAAGCTGTCTCTAGTTTACTTCGTCTCCGTGGATATCACGAGCAAACCGCTAGATGTTAAGCAGGCCGGAATTCGGGCAGCGGCTGCACCTGCAAAAGCTCGTAGCTGAGGGCTGTATGCAGCAATCCATTGGTAGCCAGGATGCGTCCGGAATAAATATCGAAGGGGGAGCCGTCATAGGCAGATACCTGACCGCCCGCCTCTTCCACCAGCACCACCCCCGCCGCCAAATCCCACGGTGAGAGGCCCCGCTCCCAGTAGCCATCAAGCCGACCGCAGGCCACATAGGCCAGATCGATGGCGGCAGACCCGCCCCGCCGCACGCCCTGGGTGCGATGGGTGAGGTGGCAAAACTCCGCGTAGTTATTGTCGATGGTTTCGTGGCGATCATAAGCGAACCCGGTGACCAGCAGGCTGCTACCCAGTTGGGCCGTGCGGGAGACCGAAATGGGGCGACGGTTGCGGGTGGCTCCCAGCCCTTTGGCAGCGCGAAATAGATCCTGATGGGCCGGGTCGAACACGACGCCGACCTGGGGCACGCCCTCCACCAGCAGCCCAATGGAGACGGCAAAGAAGGGGTACTGATGGGTATAGTTGGTGGTGCCGTCCAGGGGATCGATGGCCCAGCGGTAGGGATTGGCCTCGCTGCCCTGGGCACCAGATTCTTCGGCCAGGATGGCATGGTCGGGCAGATGCCGCTGGAAAACCTTGAGAATAGCGGCTTCCGATGCCTGGTCGGCCTCAGTCACCAGGTCACCCGGACGCCCCTTTTCCTGGATGTCGGTGAGCTTGCCCTGGTAGTCGAGCAGGATGGTGCCTGCCGTGAGGGCCGCTTCGGTGGCGATGTCGAGAAACCGCTGGAGCTGATCGGGGGAAGGGGAGGTCATGGGAATGAATGATAAATTGGGCAAAATTTGGCGATCGCACCCGTCAACAGCACCGATTGTATCCCCTAATCCTCTTCCAGGGGCAAACCCCGTCGCACCCGCCCCCTGCCGAAATACTTGCCAAACTGCAGTTCATATACCTCGTCTTCGTCCTGGGTTTCCACCTCCAGGTCTGAGCGGGCGTAGCTGACGCAGAGCAAGGCATAACCCCGCTTTTGCAGCTCTGGCGACAGCCCCATGGCCTCTGGCTGTACCAGTTCCCCCGACTTTACCCGCACGGCGCAGGTGGTGCAGGCCCCATTTCGGCAAGAGAAGGGCAGACTGACGCCCTGCCGTTCGACACTGCTGAGGATGTAGCGGTCTTCTGGAACGGTAACCGTGTGGGTGGTGCCCGTCTGGCGGTTGTGGATGCGAACGGTATGGGTGCGGACCATGATGCTCTGGGATAATGCCGTCATTCAGCTTTCCTAGTCTATCGCAGAGGAGCGATCGCCCCACCATCGTGACGGCCTCAAAGCTCCTTGAAGACCAGGACGCTCTCGTAACCCTGCAAATCCAAAAAGAAATCTTGACGAAAGATCCCAACTTGCTGAAAACCTTGTTTTTGATGAAAGGTGAGCGATCGCCCATTCCGTAAAGGTTTGGTGACAATGAAAGCGGAAAAACAAGCTTGGGGAAACCTTGCAAACATTGCGCCGTACAGAAACCGAGCAATGCCCCTGCCGGTGTGGTCGGGCCGGGCTGCCACGGTTTTGACGTAGAGATGGCGATCGCTAAGAATTTTATCCCGGCATGAAGCATCCTGCCAAAGGATTTGATTGAGAAACGCATCGCTGACCCTGGGCCTTGCTAGAGTCAGAAAGGCGACGGGTTCATTATTACAACTCAGCGCCACAAAGTATTGATGGGCCTTGCCCAAGTTTTCTGTGATCTCCGCTGCACTGGTTTGAGCTAATAGAAAGCCACGAGGATTCGAGGTGTTTCTGTTTAAAACATTGGCGTTATGAATTGCCACAATAGCGCTGATGTGGCAGGCTTCTGCTTCTACAAACCTGAAGGATTCCCTTGGGTGCGATCGCCCGAACTTTCACTTCTTCAATTTTTCGATCTGGTCAACAGCGCCCCATTTCGGTCAATATAGGTTTCAGTTCCCGATGACTCCATAATATTACACCCTATGGAAAAGACCTTTGACGAAGCCCAGTCCCTCGACCTGGGCAAGCAGATCGACAGCAAAGCCAAACAGCCATTTGATAACGCCCATCGGGGAGCTTTGGTGCTAAAAGAAGCCGTCTATGTGCAGGGCTTTCTGGTGGTGGGCCGTCAGCCAATTAGCCTGCGGGAACATGCGTGGCTGGAGGTGGGCGATCGCATCATTGACCCCAACTTTCAGTTTCTTCACTGCAGCGGTACCGACCTCCACTACTTTGCTGCCCAAACCCTCACCTCCAAGCAGCTCAAAGCCGCCGTTGAAGAAGCCAACGAAGACTATCCCGACGACCCTCCCCTGCCGGTTTATGGGCCGCCGCCCTATGAGTACTATGGTGACGTGATGCTGGGGGGCAAAGCCTATCTGGAGGCCCAGCGGGCAGCGGCAGCCAAATGTCAGGATTTGATGCAACCGGGGTTGGAGGAAAATTAATTCGTACGTAAATAGGTCGGCACAATTGAATTCAGAAACCCGCATTCTGCCGTAGGATGGGTTAGCGCCAGCGTAACCCATCGCAACCTTTGACGCTGTTGGGTTATTGCCTACGGCAAGGCTATGCCAACGCTGCGCTCAACCCCAACCTACATTAAAACTTTTGTCAGTCAATCAGATAAAGATAAATCAATGGGTGGAGGGGATTCAATGCATCTATCCAGAGGCGTATTTCATCGAAAACTATTCAATATCCCCAAATCCATGCCCTGTCTGGCTTAGCCGCAAACCTCCTGCCAGAAAAGCGAGTTGTTCACGCCATAGTCGCTGCTTTCAAAGATTGTGCCTACTTCCAAAGGTGAGGCTGTCCACATTCCGCAGGACTGAGCTAAATTTAAGGCGAGTGTTTTTACGGAAAGGATTGTGACAGCAGTAAATACCACATCGGCCATCGTCCTGGTGGAGGATGAGACGCAGAAACTCCTGGAATGGGCTGCCTCGATTACCGACTCGGACGATACCTATTTGGGGAAAGCACAAACCCTGGCCCGTCGCCTGGGTGCTCACTACCGTGAGGATGGGCTGACCGAACTGGGATTTTGGGCACCCGAACTGGCGGGAGAAGTGATTCAGTCAGATCGGGTTTTGTATCTACAAATTTTTACGCCCATTGATGAAGTTAACTTGCGATCGCCCCAACAAACTCTCCAGTTTCAGTGCGATCGCATCCCCATTGCCCAACAGGGTGAATATATTTGGGGCGTTGTTTCGGGGATGCGTCCCGGAAACCGTTATCAGCTCGGCTCCCTCTACTGGCTGCGCTACCTCGATCCGCAAAATGTGCTCCACTCCATCCGCGACGTGGTGGCCTACTCGCTGCCCTACGGCGTTTTCGCTCCGGCGGAGCTTTACGACATGGATCGTCTGCAGCGGGAGCGGGCGGATTTGGACTATTTCCGGCGCACCTCAGAGCCGACTGAGGCCGGGGAAATTCCCCGAGTCCCAGCCCCCGTCAACCTGCTCCAGCTCCATGTCTCCACCGCCTCGGCAGCTGGCACCCTGGAAGGGCTGACGGAAATTTACCGCACCATTTCCGACAAATTAGCCGCTGGGGAAGCCCTGACGCCAGCGGAGGAAAACTACGTGGGCTACGACGGCGTACAGCTTCTGCCTGTGGAACCTACCATCGAGTATCGGCGGGAAGACGACAACACGCCCCATGAGTTTTTCTCCATCGATCCCGACCAGCACGCTGAGATGGAGCAGGAAATCATTGACGCCCGTTTGTCCAGCGACACCTGGGGGTCGCCCAATGATACCCGCGAACTCACCATTACCCTGCGCAAGCCCAACACCCATAACTGGGGCTACGATATCCCCATCCTCGGCTCGTCGGCTACCAATCCCGCCGTGCTGGGCAGCCTGCGTCCCGACGAGATGGTGGACTTTGTCGCCACCCTGCACACCTTTTCCCAGGGGCCGATTCAGGTAATCTACGACCTGGTCTATGGCCACGCGGACAACCAGGCGGAGCAATTGATTAGCCGCCAGTACCTGAAAGGCCCGAATATGTACGGGCAGGACTTGAACCACCAGCTTCCTGCTGTCCGCGCCAATTTGCTGGAGATGCAGCGCCGCAAGATCAACACGGGGGCCGACGGCATTCGGGTGGATGGGGGGCAAGATTTTCGCTTCTTCAACCCCCTATCGGGCCGGGTGGAGCAGGACGACGCCTATCTGCTGGCGATGAGCGATGTGGTGCAGGAGATTGGCGGCCACCAGCGGCGGCTGTTCACCATTTTTGAAGACGGGCGGCCCTGGCCCCAGGAAGGATGGGAGGAGACTTCCACCTACCTGGATCTCGTAAAGCTGCGGCCCGAGTCCTACCAGTGGGGGCCGCTGATTTTCGCCCACAACACCCCTGCCCTGGAGGGCTTTTGGGACTACAAGTGGCGGCGGGTCGGTGAGGTAATGTATCAGGGCGATCGCTGGATTACCGGCTGCGCCAACCACGACACCGTCCGTCGGGGCACCCAAATTGACCCCGAAAAGCCCATCAACTGGAACCTTGGTCAAACCCTGCCCCAGGTTCTCAAAACCGCCTATGACAACCCCGCCATTACCCTGTGGGTGTATGGCTTCTGTCCGGGGCTACCGATGGACTTTATCAACGCCCTGATGCGGGCACCGTGGGGCTTCTTCCGCAATACGGACGATCGCTACGGGGTCAAGGTGGCCTCAGAGGAAATGGGCTTCCTGGACTGGCAGGTGGAACCAGAGCTGTACCAAAAGCCGGACGCCTTTGGGCGCATGAAGACCCTGGGCTTTGACACTCTGGAGGGACTGCGGGCCTTTGGGCGATCGCTCGCTACCGCCATGGTCTACTCGGAATATGACCTGGAGGTGGTGGCCCGCATTTGTCAAACCTGCCTGGGGGATTCGCCAGACGCCTGCGAAATTCCTTCCCTGCGGGAGCTGAACCAGCCGGGTAAGTCAGACTTTTTGAGCAACTTGGATGTGCTGTCCCTCAAGCGGTTTGCCATGGACTTCATGGAAGACATGCACGACCTGTGTAACGTCTCCCACTACCTGGACCAGGTGGATGGCGAACAGGCCCGCTTCAATCGGCGGCTGCGGGACTATCGGCGCACCCATCCCTGGCTGGGGGAAAACCTCCATGGCATTGACCGCTTCAACCGCATCAGCGAAGCCGACTACACCCTGTTCTACGGGCTACGCAGCCAACCCCTGGCGGAGGGCCAGTCCCCCGATGCGGCTATGCAGGTGGCGATGATTTCCCACATGGGGGGCAAACCAGCGGAGGTAGCCCTGGCGGACTGGCTCCAGCTTGATTTGAGTGAATGGCGCGTGGCGATCGCCACCCCTGATCTGGACGTTACTGCCCTTGAGGAGGCCAGGGTGTTTGAACTCAAGGATCAGCAGGGCATCTTGCTGGAAAAAATTCCTGCGTCTTCAAAAAAATCAACCCTGGTGTAGCGCGCTATGGGGGCGAAGCATTTCGGCAATCCGTTTGGGAAAAGACCCAAAGGTTCTTAGGAGATTTCCAGGAAAAAACTTACCCTCGGTTGAACGTTTGGTAAGGGCAAATGGCCATTTGCCCCTACGTCGTCCGGTAGGATCATTCTCAAAAATCTCACAAAATAAGTAGAACTGCATTGAAAAACGCATGTTAGAAAACCGGGGGAGCGCCCCGCCGGTTTTCTAACATGAATTTAATTGTGCGGACCTACTTACTTCACCCCCACTGATTGGTGGGTCTTCCCAATAAGTAAACTAAACAGTCGCAATGAAGCGAGCGAAACGACTAACTGTCTCGCTCGTTTTAAGTACTGGTTGCTGCTTGTCGGTGACTGTTGATGCGGTCACCCACAAATGGCTCCCGGAGGAGCTGAATTTTGAATGGTACGATGGGACTAAAGAGCCTCGTTCTCTTGTTTGCGTGCGTCGTAGGGGTCGCCTTCAAAGGGTTGAACGCCCGTCTCAGGGTAACGGTTGTCATCCAGCCCAAAAATGCGGGATGCCCCTTCTAAAAGGTACTGAAACGCCTGCTGCAGCCGATCTAAGATAACCATACGCTTCGCTCCTAGTAATGGTTAGGAAATCAAATCGTAAACATATAAACACCGAAAAGACTCGAAAAACTTGAATCTCTTCTCATAGTTTTATTTTAGAGCGATCGCTCATTTCCATTCAGCAATGGCTCACTTTTCTTTAAGGAAGCTCACTGTTCTTTACAGAGAAATGGGCTTTGAATAGATTCAGCCAGTAATCCCACGCTGGTAGAAACGACCAAAAGCGCCATCAAGCAAGATGCGCCCCAGACCGGCACGATAAAGATTAATAAGCATTACAACACGGTTACGGTTCACGGCGCTTAAAATTCTCAACAGCAAACTCTAAGGAGATCTCCAGGGAAAAATTTACCTTCGGTTAAACGGTTGGCAGGGGCAAATGGCCATTTGCCCTTACGTCGTCTGGTAGGATCATTTTCCAAAATCTCCTAAACGGCTTGCTGCTGGAGATCCAAGCTTCCAGACCACCTTAAGGTCTAAACCTTGAGAAAGGTTTATCGCAAACGTAACGTTCCGTGATCCCATGGATTTGTTTGATCAGCACCGCCAGCGCCTGGAAGAGACAGATGCGCCCCTCGCCGCCCGCATGCGTCCGCGATCGCTCGACCAGTTCATCGGGCAAGATCACATCGTCGGGCCGGGGCGACTGCTGCGGCGAGCCATCCAGGCAGATCAGCTTTCCTCTCTGATTTTCTACGGGCCACCGGGGACGGGGAAAACCACCCTGGCGCGGGTGATTGCCAATACCACCCGTGCCCACTTCATTGCCATTAATGCCGTTTTGGCGGGGGTGAAGGAGATTCGGGAGGCGATCGCCACTGCCCAGGAACGGCGGGGCCAGTACAGCCAGAAAACAATTTTATTTGTGGATGAGGTGCATCGCTTCAACAAAGCCCAGCAGGATGCCCTGTTGCCCTGGGTGGAAAACGGCACGGTGATTCTTATCGGCGCAACCACAGAGAATCCCTACTTCGAAGTGAACAAAGCCCTGGTGAGCCGCTCCCGCCTCTTTCAGCTCAAGCCGCTGGAACCGAAGGATCTCTACCAGGTGGCCCAGCAGGCCCTTCAAGACCCGCAGTGGGGCTACGGTCAGCGCTCAATCCACCTCCACACCGACGCCCTGGATCACCTGGTGAACGTGGCCAATGGGGATGCCCGCGCCCTGCTCAACGCCCTGGAGCTGGCCGTGGAAACCACCCCCGCCGATGCTCAGGGGATGCTGCAAATCTCTCTGGCGGTGGCGGAAGAGTCCATCCAGCGGCGGGCCGTCCTCTACGACAAGGAAGGCGATGCCCACTTTGACACCATCAGCGCCTTCATCAAAAGCCTGCGGGGGTCCGATCCGGATGCCGCCCTCTACTGGCTGGCCCGCATGGTCTACGCCGGGGAAGACCCGCGCTACATCTTTCGGCGCATGGTGGTGCTGGCCAGTGAGGATGTAGGACTGGCGGACCCCAATGCCGTCACCGTCGTCACCGCCTGCGCCGCTGCCTTTGACCGGGTGGGCCTGCCGGAGGGGCGCTATCCCCTCGCCCACGCGGCTTTGTACCTGGCTACCTGTCCCAAATCCAACACCGTCATGGGCTTCTTTGATGCCCTGGCCACGGTGGAGCAGGAGCGGGAGGCGGAGGTGCCCCTGCATCTGCGGGACGCCAATCGGGACAAGCAGGGCTTTGGCCACGGCAAAGGCTACCTCTATCCCCATTCCTACCGGGAGCACTGGGTGGAGCAGCAGTACCTGCCCACCAGCCTCCAGGGGCAAGTCTTTTACCAACCCTCGGATCAGGGGTATGAGCAGACCATCCAGAGCCGCGTCCTGCGCCAGCGGGAAGCCCAGCTGGCGGCCCTGGTGGACGGGGTGGGGGTGGCCCTGCCGGAAGTCCTCACCTTTGGCCCGGTGAACACCGCCGCCGATCGCTGGCTCCAGCGCACCCTGGGCCAGGCAGGGGAGAGACTGGGGGAACTGCGCGATCGCCTCTTTACCCTCGCCAACCCCCAGCGCCATCACCTCATCCTTGACCTGAACGCCAAAAGCGGGCTGCTCACCTGGGAAGCGGTGCGGCGGGTGCCCGAAGGCGGCGTCTTTGCTGCCGTCCGGTCTCCCACCGACGCCGAGGCATTAGCGGAACAGGCAGCGGCTCTCCCGGAGCTAATGCGCCCCACCCTGGTGCAATCCTCCCTGCTGGAGCTGCCCGATCGCCTCTGGGAGAAAGTGCCGGGACTGCGGGGCGATCGCCTCATCGGTCGCAACGTGCTGATGGCCGAACCCGACAAAGGTGCTGCCATCCAGTCCCTGGAGTCGCTTCTGCATCCCGAAGGGGTGATGGTGTTCGTGGAAAGCATTCCCCGCCGCACCCAGCGACTTTACCAGCTCGTGGATTCTTCCCCCTTAGGGAGCCGCCTATCCAAACGCTGGATCAAAGCCGAGGAATTGCTCTATCAAGCCGCCGCTGATCCGCTGTTGAACTGGGATTGGCAGGATTTGCATCCGCTCTTTGAGCAGGCCGGAATAAAGGTCGAACTTTCGCTGGAAACGATTCACTACGAGAACCGCATTACCTCCGCTGTGCTGGATCGCTGGCTCCAGCCGGGGGGCGATCGCCCCAGCTACCGCGATCGCCTCGCCGCCACCCTCAGCGAAACTGAACTGACCAAGGTTCTGGATCTCCTAACCAAGCAGCTTCTGAACCAGACGGTGAACTGGCAGGGGGCGATCGCCTGGGTGCAGGCCAGAAAACAGAAACTTTGACTGCCCCTGATTAAACCGCAGGACGCCACGATGCAATCAAATCTAGCACCGCACACTCGTAGCGCTCCAGGTGGTCAATTGTCTGGCGAGCCGACGCCATCAAGGGCACCAGATCGCCCTCCAGATAGGCTTCCGGGATGCGGGGATGGACATAGTATTTGCGGCAGGTGGCAGGACGGTTGCCCAATTGCTCCGCCACCACCTTGATGGCCGCCGTAATCTGCTGCTTAGCCGCCGTTTTCGATACTTCCGGCTCGGCATTGCCCAACTCCAGGGCCATTAGCACCGTGCCCCCCCAGGTGCGAAACTCCTTAGCCGTCAAATCTTCGCCTGTCAATTCCCGCAAATACTCATTCACATCCCCCGAATCCACCTGCTGGCGCTGGCCGTCCTCATCAATGTATTGAAACAGGGTGTAGCCAGGAATTTCGTAGCATCGCTGGATCACCCTTGCCAGCCGCCGATCCGCCAGCTCAATGTGATGCTCCACGCCGCTTTTACCTGTGAACTCAAACTCGACCTGGCTTCCGGCAATATCCACGTGGCGCGTTCGCAACGTCGTCAGGCCATAGGAGTCATTCTCACGGGCATATTCTACATTTCCCACTCGAATCAAGGTTTTCTCCAGCAGCTTCACCACCAGAGCCAGCACCTTCTGGCGGGGCAACCCGTGCATCCGCAGATGGGCATCGGTCTGTTCGCGAATGCTGGAGAGCAACCGACCAAAGGTCAGCAGCCGCTCAAACTTCTCCTGGTTGCGCAACTGCCGCCACTCGGGATGGTAGCGATACTGCTTGCGGCCCCTGGCATCCCGCCCCGTAGCCTGCAAATGGCCATTTTCGTAGGGACAAATCCATACGTCCGACCACGAAGGGGGAATGGGGAGATGCTTGAGGCGATCGCGCTCAGCCTTGTCCTGAATACGCTTTCCATCGACATCAAAGTAGCTAAACCCCCGTCCCACCTTCTGGCGGCGAATTCCCGGCTGCTGGTCGCTAACGTAGCGCAGGCCCAGCTTTTGGGCTACCTTGGAAGGCTGATTATTTATTGATGATTGAGTAGCGGTCACTTTGATCGGAACTATTGAGGGCAGGTTAGATGCCCATCGTAAGGATTAATGTGATCAAAGTAACTTGATCCAATGGGCGATCGCCACCGCCTTAGGTTAGGATTAGCTCAATCTGGTCAGCAAGGTTTGGGGTTCCCGCTTAAAGCGGAACAAAATTAACGGGACAGTGGGGCGCTGTGCGCCCCACTGTCCCGCCTTAAGTTGATACCCTCCGCAGATGACGCAGATGAATAGCCGTCCTGTCTCTATCGGCGTCCTGCGATATCTGCGGATTAGCCGCCTACCGCCACAACAGACGGTCAATCCGTTTCCGGAAATTAGCCTGGGTTGGTAGGCGGCCAAAACAACGGCAAAGGTGGGCGATCGCCCACCCTGCGCGACTAACCGATTAGCCGTTGCCGTTTGCGCCAATGTAGCTCATCAGGGCATCATACTTGGGTGAACTGTCCTGCCCGACATGCTCCAGGGCACCCCAGGAACCATACTTGCCGGGGGCACCAATGCCCGTGAAGTGAACAAACACACCGCCACCAATGCGGTTCCACTCTGACAGATATTCCTCGTAGATCTCGCCCATGCGGGGGTTGCGGTTGGCATCTATCATCAATTTCGTGATGGCCGCATTGTCTTCATTTCCCTGACTACCCACCAGGTGTTGGCCGCCTTCGTAGGCCACCAGATCTACGCCATAGCGGTCGGCGATCGCCTTGTTCTCCTGCATCGTCTTTGCAATCCAGTCCATTCCCCGGTTGGGACTATTGCTGAGCACGCCGCCGTTGGTGATTTCATCAAAGAGCTTGCCCAGCCCCCCATCGGCATTTCGTGTCCAGCTTTCTACCTCAGTAGCGTATTCATCGCGAATGCTAAAGCCAAAGTAGGGGGCGATCGCCAGGGCATCTAGCGTATTGTTGCTTTCAAACGTATTGGCATATCGCATGATCCGGTCTGCGACGCTGGGATTGGCGGATTGGGAAGCGACCACCGAGATGACGCGATCGCTCTGGGAACCAAACACATCATCCCAGATATTTGCGGTTTTAACCGCCTGCTGGGCGTACCACTTATGGCCGTTGTTAACCGGATCACTTTCACCCATCTTTTGGGTGCGGGCATACTGGGCCTGGCCAAACTGCCCATTCCACACTTCATTCGAGAACTCGATATACACCTTACGATCAGGGGCAAGGTTTTCCTGAACGGTGCGGGCAAAGTTTTCGATATAGTCTGGTGTGGCCAGATGAGGCATATTAAACCAGGGGTCAGCCCCCATTTCATTTGCCAGTTCCACCATCACTTCTACAGGCGCACCTTTGAAGTAGGTTGAGTCTTCAGGAGTAGGGCGATCGCTCCATTGCCCTTGCTTTGAGTTATTGGTGTCCATCCAGTTCATGAAGCGCACCACGCTGTACGGGTCCATCTTTTCTAAAAACTCTGGATTGAAAACCTCACCCCGCTGCAGATCATCTTCCAGATCCTCCCGCACTACGCGAATATTGCGGATATAGTCACCAGTACCTTTGGGATCGGTGGCAGCAATCTCTAAAAGAATGTTTTGACCGGCCTTGACATCAATCACGTGGCGACCTGCACGGGAAGCAGATCCAACCAGCTTGGCTCCACCACCATATTGCAAGGTGCCCTGGCCATCATAGAGCACCGTATAGCGCCCCCCTTTGTGGTAGTCATTCCCCAGCACGGAGGCATGAACCGTTGAGAAAGTGGTTGAACCGTCCTTGGCCCGCATGGACTTCAGCCAGCCGTTTTCATCCACATTGAGCAGGTTGGCCTTGCTGGGGTCACGCTGGCCGTTGACCTGGGGTGACCACGGTCGGGAAAACTTGAACACATCAATGAATGGTTGTTCAGTAGACCAATCGACCAGGGGATTCACGTTAGTCCCCAATTGGCGGGAATTACCACTGTTGCCGCCAGAAGCGGGGCGATCGTTGTCGCGGATATTGACCTGCAGGTTGTCCACCGGCATCCCATTGTAGGCAGTATCGCTGCTGGAGATCCGGTGGCGGACAGTGCTGGTGTGATTGCCTTCAACAAGGGCGTCATCCACCGCACGAATGGTCACCGCCTGGGGCCGATTCCAATTCTGAGTGGTAAACGTCAGGCTACGGGGTGCGGTGGTCAGCTGGCTATCGGTATCCAGATCAATACGCACGGTGGCGGTGGGCCGACTTTTCAGCACCAGAGAATAGGTATCGCCGTTGCCGCCCTCCTGCACTTCGGTGCTGTTGCCCGTGGGGGCGATCGCCACCCCTGGCATTGCTGTGGGGGGGGGTGGTACAGGCGTGGGCGCGGGGGGTTTGGGGCCGGGCGTAGGGAGCGGGGGGCTGGGGGGATTGACCGGCCCCTGGGGAGGTGGGGAGTCTGCAACCGGGATAAATTTTAGGGAGTCCACCCGCGTCCATTCGCCCTGATCGGCTTTGCCCTTAATCTCCAGCAGCTCATCCTGACGAATGGTAAGTTGGGTAGCAACAGTGCGCTCGACCCGATTTTTGTTGGTTACCCCCGCCGCTCCCAGGTTTTGATCAAGCTGCCAGTTAAAGGTGCGATCGCCCACCCGCAAAGCCAGGGATCCCTGGCCATCATTTTCGTCAAAGTAGGTGACTACTACATCGTAGGTGCCCGTTGCACCTGTGAAACGGGTCGTTGCTGTGCCTTCTTTCTGACCCGACTGGTGGAGGGTAATGAGCTGCTTGTTTGAAGCTTGGCGACGATTGGCGACCTGATACCCGCTTAGGGCCATAGATTCTGCTTCGATGGTAATGGGAGTTGGGCCAGGTTGACCCGATGCGGTGGATTGTTGCCGTGTTGCCATCGTATTTTCTCCTTGAGAACGGTTGTTTAACCTGCCCCAAACTCAGCCAGGGTCTTGGCGGTGCCCCAAACTGGCTTGCGAATCAGGTATTTCGTGGTTTTCCTTCATCTCTCAGTGGTGCGGAAGCTTGGCCAATCTCCTCTGGAACAACGGGTAAGGATTGGCTCAAATTCGCGAGGGGGCGTCAATTTAAAGCGGGAACCCGCGAGGGAAAGCAAAGCAGATCAGCGGCTGGATCGGGGCGATCGAGCCATTGCAAATAATTGGTGGGGAAACCAGGGGAGGGGCTGTCAACACACAGCTATCCCACCAGGAAATTTCTTCAATCGGCCTCTAAGCAGTCGTTCGAAACGGTAGATGACGATGAGAGGCGCAAGTATCAAAGGTGATGACGTTGATAATGGCTTCAGGTTTCGGCACAGCCTTCAAGCCGTCAGACAGATGCTGCAGGTTCTGCACTCACGCTTGAGATGACTGTGAAGGATAAGTGAATTGTTCCCACACATAGGAATTAAGGAGATTTTTGAGAATGATCCTACCGGACGACGTAGGGGCAAATAGCCATTTGCCCCCTACCAACCGTTAATCGAAGGTAATTTTTACTTAATACTACTCCAACCTGCTACCCGGTTTCCCCTGACCTGGGACAGCAGGCTCTGCCTCGCAGACACCTCAATTTCCTGAACCAAAGTAACCGTCATACTGGTTATTGGATGGAGCAGGTTCAACCCGAGGGCTGGGGGCCGGTTGGACGACAGGGCTGGGGGTCGGATCACTGGATGGGGGGGCTGGCTGTTGTTGTTGTTCCCAGATCTCAGCCCGCTGCCGCTCCCACTCGGCGATCGCCGCCTGAGCTTCTTCATAGACAGCTCCGCTATTGGGCGAAATCTGGCTGGCCACCCTAATGGCCCGCGTCAGCCGTACCTGACTGGCCAGCGACCGGGCCTCCTCAAGGCGCGATCGCTCCTGGGCAATGAAGATCTGGTTCTGCACGTCGCGAATAATGGCCTGGGCCTCACCGTAGAGGGCGCGATCGCTACCAATTTTTTCAGCTTCGGCGATCGCCCCATCCCAGTCACCGCTGTTAGCCAGCTCCCTGGCCCGCGCCACAATTGGCTGGTCTTCAAGGGTTTGAATCTGGCGCACCCAACCCGCCACCGCCTGCTCAGCCTCTGGTCCCAGCGCCCGGTCTGGAGAAATAGTCTGGGCCTGATCCACCGCCGCCCGCAAGCCCTCCAGGGTATCAGTGGCGGCCAGTTGCTCGGCCCGCTGCAGATGGGGACGGTCTTCAATGCGCTGAACTTCCTGCCCCCAGTGGGCCATCAGGGTTTGAGCCTGGAGGCGACGGGGGTGATCGGAGGGCACCATCGCTGCCTGGGCGATCGCCACCTTAAATGCGCTGCGCTGGTCAAAATCGGCCACCACCTGGGCCAGGTAGAGCTGACTTAAATCACTGAGGTGGTCTTCCCAGAGGGCAATCTGCTCCTGAGCCTGATTGTAGAATCGGCTATCGGGCAGAATCTGGCGGGCAGCGGCCACCCCCTCCAGCAGCCCCCACAGGGAGGTGAGGGATGGTTCCCAGGGGGCGTCGGGTTCGCCAACAAACTGGTGGGCATGGCTCAGGCGGATCAGGTCTGCCGCATCACGGGAGAAAAATGGCTCCAGGGTAAGCGCCTGGGCCAGAGCCATCGCCTGGGGCAGATCTCCCCCATCAGCGTACTGCAGCGCCTGGGCAACCAGGGCCTGACTCCACTGTTGGCGATCGCGCCGTGCCGCTTCCCAGATATAGGTTTGGGGATCAATGTCTGCCACCAGGGCGATCGCTTCTGTCATCTGGTCGGGTTGCTCACCCGCGGCCATCTCGCGCGCCTGCCGAAGAATTTGGAACATCTCCTTTTCTTTGAGGATCCGGAGGCTTAGCTCATCGGCCTTGGTCTGCCGCCAGTAAGGCTGCTCCAGTTGCCCCAGGGCCGTGACCTGTTCAGAGGCCAGCGTCCAGTTTTGCTGTTTTAGGGCGGCGATCGCCGCTTGATAAATTTTGTTGCCCCGTGCCCACTGGTCTTGCCACTGGCGAATTTGCCCCTGGGCCTGGTCGTAGAGAGGGCTGGCGGGGGGCACCTGCCCCGCAATTTTCACTGCTTCATTCAAGTCGCCCGCTTGAAAGGAGGAGCGGGCCATGTTTAGCAAGACTTCTGACCAGTCGGCCATCGACTCCTGGGCCTTGGTGTAAAAGGGATGGCCAGGTTTCCAGTCCTGCACCAGCTTCATGGCGGTGACTAACTGGGACGGTGTTCCAGCCTGAGCAGCAATCTGGGCGCAATGGAGCCGCTCCACATCTGCCGATAGCGGCGTCAGCTCTCGACAATCGGTAGCGGGGGGAAGCTGGGTCAGCCAGTGAAAGGCCACCAGCCCCACGCCCCCAAAGCAGATGGTTGCCGTCAGCCACAGGAAGGACCATAGCCCTGAGTGAAAGCGATCGCCCGACTGCCGCGATCGCCGCGATTGGCGGCGGGAGGGTGGCAGCGGCGACCGGGAAGCGGGCGATTGATCAGGGGCGGCAGCGGCTTCAGGGGACGAAGTCGCAGGGGTGGCAGGGGGTGGCGCAGCGGGGCGGGGTGGCAGGTTGGCCAGATCCTCACGCAGCAGGGCGATCGCCGACGGTTCGGAGGCTGGCAGCGGCGGCAGTTGCGGAGACATGTCTTCTGACTCTGGACGAGCTTTGCCCGCCAGAGAGGGATTCGATGCTGATACAGCATGTCTCAACGGCTGATCGCTACCCATTCCAGACCCACCACAGTGACAGGAGTTCGTTAAATCTACGGAGAACGCAAATTCAAGCAGATAATTGGCTCAATACGCTTGTCAGCATTGTAGAAGAGTCATCCCTGCTCGGCCAGATCCCCGGCCCTTAGTTTTTATCAGGACTAACGCACTGGATGCGGTGTCCTGGTGTTCTAAGTAATTTTTTGGGCGCTGAACGCCTACAAAATCACCAAATTGCATAGGCCCTAAATTTATACCAGGTTGCATATCCGGTTTCCTATCAGAGTGGACAGCTTAATGCCCACTCCGTCAACTGTCCATTCAGGATCAGGCATCAACCAGCCGGGTATCTGATTGACTGACAAAAGTTTGTGGCCCTCACCCCCAACCCCTCTCCCAGAGGGCGAGGGGAGCCGAACCAATGCTCCTGTTCCCTCTCCC
>JAYKGU010000216.1:0-3575 GCA_035285585.1 Synechococcales cyanobacterium | reverse complement strand
CTTTCCTCCCTGGGATATAAAGTGATCGTCAGGTAGCTGAGGACTGAACAAATGGCGATCGCCCCCCCTAATCCCAAATCTCCATCCCCCCAAAATCCAAAATCTAAAATCCAAAATCACCTAAGTCGTTACATTGCCGCTGGTCTGGTTAGTGCTGGTTTATTGATGGGCGTGGCTGAACCTGTGACTGGACAGGTGCGGCTGGCGCAGGCTGAGGAAGTGTCGGAGGTGGGGGCGATCGAGCCTTTCACCATTGAAGGAATCTTGGATGAGAACAGCGAGGTGTTTGAGGAGGATGGCGCTTATTACAACGTTCATACTTTCGAGGGGCAAGCTGGCCAATCTGTTGCGATCGAATTGATTAGTGATGAGTTTGACACCCATCTGCTGTTGCAGTCATCTGATGGAGCATTACTGAACGAGAACAATGATGGGGAAGATGGAACAAATTCCTTCATTGCAATAACTTTACCGACAACAGGTCCATACAGAGTTCTTGTAAAAGCTTATAGGGAAGGAGAGACGGGTCCCTATGCGCTGACGGGGCGATCAGCCTCAAATGAGGATATTAGTAAGTCAGAAGTTTTTGCAGAAGTAGAACAACTTTCTCAAGAAATTATTGAACTTGGTCAGCAAGGTCAGTATGGTAGTGCCATTCCTCTGGCTCAACGTGCCCTAGGCTCGCTGGAGCAGGTTCTTGGGAATACTCATCTTAGAGTGGCTGACTTACTCAAGGTTTTAGGTATACTCCATCGGTTTGCAGGAGAATACGCTATTGCTGAACCCTTATATCAACGTGCGCTTGTTATTGAAGAAGCAAGCTTAGACGAAGATGATTCTCGAATAGCTGGAACTCTTAATGCCTTGGCGAATCTATATCAACTTCAGGGAAGCTACATGGATGCTGAACCTCTCTTCCAGCGAGCGCTAGCGATTCGAGAAACAGCTTTGGGTAGGAGTCATCCTGATGTGGCAAGCAGCCTTGGCAGGTTAGCAGAGTTATATATTCTTCAGGGAAATTTTACTGCTGCCAAGCCACTTTTGGAGAGATCGCTCTCTATTTATGAAACAGCTCTGGGGGAGAGCGATCCACGAATTGCTGTAACCCTCAGCAGACTAGCATTATTGTATATCTTCCAAGGAAACCTTTCTGGTGCCGAGCCGCTTTTGCAAAGGGCACTTTCCATTTATGAAGCAGATGAAGGCAGCCAACCTACAGCCAGAGCTCTGTTGAATCTGGCAGAATTGTATCGCCTCCAAGGAAAGTATTCTGCGGCTGAGCCACTTCTACAGCGATCGCTCTCTATACTTGAATTGACTCTGGGCAGAACTCATCCTGATGTTGCCACCGCTCTTAACACCTTGGCAGCGCTATACCAAAATCAGGGTAACTATACCGAAGCTCAGTCCCTCTATCAGCGATCGCTCGCCATTCGTGAAACCGCCCTAGGCGAAAATCATCCCGATGTCGCCACCAGCCTCAATAATCTGGCAGCGTTGTATCTTGATCAGGGCAATTACGCGGCGGCTGAACCCCTCTATCGGCGATCGCTCTCCATTTTTGAAACTGTCCTGGGCGAAAACCATCCCGATGTCGCCAGCAGCCTCAATAATCTGGCAGTGTTGTATTACGCTCAGGGCAATTACGCGGCGGCTGAACCCCTCTTTCAGCGATCGCTTGCCATTCGTGAAACCGCCCTGGGCGAAAATCATCCCGATGTCGCCATTAGCCTCACCAGTCTGGCAGTGTTGTATCATAATCAGGGCAATTACGCCGCAGCAGAACCCCTCTTGCTGCGATCGCTCGCCATCTGGGAAACCGCCCTGGGCGAAAATCATCCCGATGTCGCTTTCAGCCTCAATAATCTGGCAGGCTTGTATCAAGCTCAGGGCAATGATGCCGCAGCTTTACCTTTATTGGAGCGGGCGGCAGAAAGTCGAGAAGTTCAATTGGCGCTAACCCTGACAGTCGTTTCTGAGGAACGGCGGCGGGCTTACCTGACGACCCTTGCGGGGGAAACCAACGGGATCATTTCCTTCAATCTGCAAGATATACCCGAAGCCACTTCCCTGGCATTGACCACACTCCTGCGCCGCAAAGGACGAGTCCTGGATGCCACCGCCGAGAGCTTTCAAGCCCTGCGAGAACAACTAACCCCAGAAAACCAGGCATTATTGGATGAACTGCGTGCCGTTGAAACCCAACGAGCCAATCTGGTGTTTGGTGAACCTGTTGAGGGTCACGCAGAATTGCTATCAGAATTGGAAGCCCGCACCGAGGAACTGCAAAATACCCTGGCACGCCGCAGTGCCGAGTTCCGTGCCGAAACCCAACCCGTCACCATTGCAGCGATTCAGCAACAGATTCCAGCCGATGCCGCCCTGGTCGAACTGGTGCGTTACGAGCCATTCAATGCAGGGGCTTCTCAGCAAGAACGGTGGGGTGCTCCTCGTTATGCCGCCTATGTGCTGTTGCCCTCTGGCGAAATTCTGACGGTAGACCTGGGCGATGCGGCAGCACTGGAGGCACAGGTGTTTGCCTTCCGCGAGGTACTCCGCAATCCCAACTCCAATATCCAACCCCTTGCCCGTGAACTCGATGCCCAATTGATGCAGCCCATCCGCGAGCTGGTGGGCGATGCCACCCATCTCTTGATGTCCCCCGATGGTGCCCTCAACCTGATTCCCTTTGCCGCTCTGATGGATGAGAGCAACACCTATCTGGCAGAGCGCTACACCTTCACCTACCTCACCTCCGGGCGCGACCTGCTGCGGATGCAGCGGGAAACGGAGCCAGGGCAAGGCCCCGTGATTGTGGCGAATCCTGATTACGGTGCAACGGAGATTGCGGCGGCTTCCCGTGGACTGTCTCCCGTTGCAGACTTCAGTGGGGCGATCGCCAGCGCCCAGCGTTCCAGCGACTTCGGCAGTCTCAACGCCTGGGCACCCCTGCCGGGAACCGAACAAGAGATGCGGGCGATCGCACCCCTCCTCCCCAATCCTCAGATTCTGGATGGAGTTAACGCCACCGAGGATGCGGTGAAGCAGGTCGCTCGCCCCAGCATTCTGCACATCGCCACCCACGGCTTCTTTTTGCAAGATCAAGATTGCCTTGCCGCCCCCGATACTCGCAGTGGCCGAGAAGCGTTTGCGGTGATCGAATCGACGGCTCCTGCTGACTGCGTACCAACGCCTCGCAATGTGGAGAATCCGTTGTTGCGATCGGGTCTGGTGTTTGCCGGAGTCAACGAGCGGGAGCAGTTGCCCGAAGGCAGTAACGATGCCGTCCTCACGGCCCAGGAAGTCACCCAGATGAACCTCTATGGCACCCAACTGGTTGTTCTCTCCGCCTGCGAAACGGGTTTGGGCAACGTGGTCAACGGTGATGGCGTCTATGGTTTGCGCCGTGCCTTTGTGCTGGCAGGGGCTGAAAGCCAACTGATGAGCCTGTGGAAAGTGGACGACTTTGGCACCAGCCAGCTCATGGGCAGCTACTACCAGCGGCTGATGGCCGGGGCCGGACGCAGCGAGGCCCTGCGGGACGTGCAGCGGGAGCTGATGCAGACGGGAGCCTA
>JAYKGU010000215.1:0-28196 GCA_035285585.1 Synechococcales cyanobacterium | reverse complement strand
TGGTAGCGTTTATCGGGGGGGATGAGAAAAACCGGTTCTTGCCGGGGCCGCCAGTGGCGATCGCTCAGGTCAGGCAGGCGATCGCCCAGGTACTGGGTCAGTTGCTCCAGGGTAACCGCGTTGTGCTCGCTTAACCCCTCTAGCAGCGCCTGGGTAAACAGCCCCTGCCGCAGGGCCAGCGTCTCGTGGGAAGACTGGTCGGCCCGACAGGCCAGGATGGTGGCGAGGCCATATTCTTCAGCAAGGACTGCGGTAGGTGCCCCCAATCTCACCTCAGCCGGTACCTCCGGGGGGCGCTTCAGATCTAGCAGCACCAAAATGTTGTCCGTAGGAGCCTGACGGATCTGCCGCATCAGGTCGGCCACTGCAATGCCGGTGGTCGTTACCCGCTCGGGGTTGCCGTCAATGGGCATTAAATAGTCAGCCCCCTCGTGCTGCATGCCATAGCCGCTGAAAAAGCACCACAGCACGTCTTCGGGCTGTATGGCTCGGCAAATCTCCGCCAACTGCTGCTGGATTCCGCCTCGGGTGGGTAGAGCCGTTTCGCCGTCAATGACTGGAGCGGCGTCAATGAGCAGACGACAGCGGCGGGGCGAAAACTGGGCCGTTTCTACCCAGTAGCGATAGAGGGACTGTGCGTCCCATTGGGCATAGAGAAGCGGCTGAAAGAATTGGTACCGATTGACGCCAATTGCGATCGCCCAGTAGTTAGTCATCACAGATGCCGTAGAACGAGACGTCTATAGAATGCCCAGACAGTAGCATAGACCAGCCTGTTTACACTCCAAAATAACTTAAATTGTGAGAAATCCCCTGTTGAAATTAAGTGGGGTGGCGATCGGAAACCCGCACTCCCAGGATCGGGCATTCGCGACGTTGGGGATTAGCAGTCGAGGAATCTGAGTGCTAAAGTCTACATTGGAGAATTGTACGACTGAGAGATATGGCAAAGCTGGTTGTATTTGATGAAGAATCGCGGCAGGCCCTCGAACGGGGGGTCAACGCCATTGCTGACGCCGTTCGTATTACCCTGGGGCCAAAGGGGCGAAATGTCCTGCTCGAAAAGCAGTTTGGCGCACCGGAGATCGTCAACGATGGCATCACCGTCGCTAAAGAAATTGAGCTGGCCGATCCTCTGGAAAATACTGGGGCACAGCTCATCCGCGAAGTGGCCTCTAAAACTAAGGATTTGGCCGGAGATGGCACGACGACAGCGACCGTGCTGGCCCAGGCCCTGATCCGCGAAGGCTTGAAAAACGTGGCGGCGGGCACTAATCCGGTGAGTCTGCGGCGGGGCATCGAAAAAACGGTGGCCAAGCTGGTGGCCCAAATTGAAGCAATGGCCAAGCCGGTGGAAGGGAATGCGATCGCCCAGGTGGCCACCGTTTCCTCAGGCAACGATGAGGAAGTTGGGGCCATGATTGCCGAGGCCATGGATAAGGTGAGCAAAGACGGGGTGATTACTGTTGAAGAGTCGCGATCGCTTACCACTGAGCTGGAAGTTGTAGAAGGGATGCAGTTTGACCGGGGTTACATCTCCCCGTACTTCGTCACCGATCAGGAGCGCATGATCTGTGAGCTG
Organism: Synechococcales cyanobacterium; assembly: GCA_035285585.1. Lineage (GTDB taxonomy): Bacteria > Cyanobacteriota > Cyanobacteriia > CAKZMO01 > CAKZMO01 > JAYKGU01. The sequence continues at coordinate 26,614 of JAYKGU010000215.1, read as the reverse complement.
GATGACGCCCGCATCCTGCTCTGCGACAAAAAGATCAGCAACATTCAGGAAATGGTTTCCATCCTGGAGAAAATTGCCCGCGAAGGGCGTCCTCTGGTAATCATTTCTGAAGATATCGAAGGGGAAGCGCTGGCAACGCTGGTAGTGAACCGTCTGCGGGGCGTTCTCAATGTGGTTGCCGTCAAGGCTCCTGGTTTTGGAGAGCGGCGCAAAGCCATGCTGCAAGACATTGCGGTGCTCACGGGCGGCCAGCTCATTTCTGAGGAAATTGGCCTCAGCCTCGATACCGCCTCCCTGGACATGCTAGGGCGGGCGCGCAAGGTGACCATCACGAAGGACACCACCACCATCGTGTCGGAGACGGGCAACAAAGCCGATATCGACAAGCGCATCGCCCAAATTCGCTTGTCGATCGAAGAAACCGACTCGGAATATGACCGGGAGAAGCTCCAGGAGCGACTGGCTAAGCTGGCTGGCGGTGTGGCGGTGATCAAGGTCGGTGCAGCCACGGAAACCGAGCTGAAGGATCGTAAGCTGCGCATCGAAGACGCTCTGAACGCTACTCGTGCCGCCGTTGAGGAAGGCATCGTCCCCGGTGGCGGCAGCACCCTCATCCAGCTCTCCAAGCAGGGGGATACCCTCAAGCAGGGGCTGACCGCTGAAGAGCAGATCGGTGCAGACATCGTCATCAAAGCCCTGGAAGCGCCCCTGCGGCAAATCGCCGATAACTCTGGTGCCGAAGGTGCGGTGATCGTCGAGAAGGTCCGGGCCATGGAAGGCAACATGGGTTACAACGCCATGACCAACACCTTCGAAGACATGATTGCGGCAGGCGTCATTGATCCGGCTAAGGTCGTGCGCTCAGCTCTCCAGGATGCCGCGTCGGTGGCGGGGATGGTGCTGACCACCGAGGCACTGGTGGTCGAAAAGCCCGCACCCAAGTCGGCGGCTCCTGCTGATGGTGGCATGGGCGGCATGGGCGGCATGGGCGGTATGGGTGGCATGGGCGGCATGGGCATGCCGGGTATGGGCATGATGTAGGGCCTTGATGCTGCCCGCCGACTGTGTTTTACGTCAGGCCAGGAAGCCGGATGCCTGGAGCATTCGCTTCCTGGTGCTGTCTGCGTTTCTGGACCCGACGCAGCTCCGCTGGCAAAACTTTTGGGTGATTGAATGTAGGGGCCGGGTGGTGGCCTGTGGGCAACTGCGGAGCTTTCCGGATGCCCAGGAGTTGGGTAGCCTGGTCGTTGCGCGCCCATGGCGGGGCCAGGGGTTGGGAACGGCGCTGACCCAGCATCTGATCCATCAGGCGACGCGCCCCCTTTACCTGGAGTGTTTGGGCGATCGCCTCGCCTATTTCTACCGTCAATTTGGCTTTCAGCCAGCAGACTGGAGCAGGATGCCCCCATCCATCCGCCGCAAGTTTCGCTTGACCTATCAGCTCGCTACTCTGCTGCCAGTGCCTCTGCACCTGTTGACGTACGCCACCCATTCGACTGGGTGAGCCAAGAAAGCAAAACAGGGGCCTGCTGGAGAAGCCCCTGTTTCAATCCAATGCGCAACGGTCCAACCCGCTCAGCCAGCCTTATCGAGAAGCTGAATCTTGGAGAAGATGAACTCTTGAGTGGCGGGTTCCGCTTCTTCGGTTTCAATGAAGCGACGGTTGAGAATCCAGTAGCTTCCCACCTTCTCGTACTCATCCTCAAAGTCGCTGAGGCCGCCCTTTTGCTCGCCAGATTTGGGGTCGTGGTAGACGGAATCGTAGCGGTGAGACAGGTAGCCTTCTCCGGTGTCGTGGCTGCTGTAGGTGTGGATGGTAACCACTATGCCGTGAATATGGCGATGAACCATCGATACTTCGTTGTCGCGCACTTCGTAGCGATCGCCCTCAGCCTTGCCACCCATCAAAATTTCAACCGCCCCGGTTTTGTCGGTTTTGCCATAGGAAAAGGTGTTTTTCCCGTGGGTTTCTTCAAAGCTGCGGCGGACGCGGTGAATGGCGATCTCAAACAGTTGTTCTTGAACAGCTTTCTTTGCCGACTCGTCTTCGATGTCAAACACCTCAGCCTTTAAGTCCGGGCTGACCCGAACCGTTCCCTGGAAGACCTCTTCCCCCCGCTTATAGGTGACATCAGCCGTATAGCCGGGAAACGACTTATCCCAGGTATAGCGGTTTTCGTAAGCAGAGCGAAACAGGTCTTGTGCAGAGGGTTTTGCGACTGTCATGAAATCCAATCCTCCTCAATCAGTGATGGGCTGCTGATCTAGCATAGGCGGTATTCACAATTACTGCATACCCCGCCCAGCAGAAGTATGGAGACTAAAAAATAGGATTCATGAGCCTGCGACGGACAAGCAGCAAACTACCGCCAATCGCACCGCCTACCAGTCCAGCAGCCAGCGATGCATTGGGGAAGGCGGCATAGTGGTAATCTCTGTTGAGACCGTCGGTAATTCCATCAAACTGAATACCTGCCTCACTGACCGGCACTGTCCAGATGTCGGCGTGACCTTCCTGGCGAAACTCAATGCGCCATTCACCCGTCTGGGAAGGGTCTGGCAAAAAGGCAAAACGGCCCTCTTCGTCGGTTTTCCCTTCAAACCAGGGTTCTTCCCGATTGCCCGGTGCGTAGACCGTCACATCGGCGCTGGCCATCGGCTCTCCGGTACTAAAGGTGGACACGAACTGCAGCTGAGCACTGATTAAGTCAAACGAAAAGTCGGTCTCCACCTGATGTGCCCAGGCGTTGGCGGGCTGGCCAAACAGGGCAAACAGAACGAGCAGAACTGGCGCGATCCATCGAGCAAATTTCATCGGTGTCAGCATCCTTTACTATGTCGGCAAGTACAGGATAATTATGGCCATCATACCCCATGAAAAACACCGCAAGCGGACGGTTTCTCTATCGCTACATCTAATGCAGCGTCAAATTAGTAAGTCGGCTGGTGCGTTACGATTCGCTAACGGCCCCTACTTCCTCAGAAATCACTTAGGATCGTAGATTTAATATTTAATTAAGGTGAAATTCCTGGAGGAGGGGCATGGAACTCCATACCCCTCCGGTCGGGTAATTACAGGCTATTTAATTCACGATCCACCTGGGAGATTTTGGAAAATGACCTTACCAGACGACGTAGGGGCAAAGGGCCATTTGCCCTTACCAACCGTTTAGCCGAAGGTAATTTTTTCCCTGGAAATCTCCTTAGCATAATGCCCAGCTTCTGCAGGTAATTGGTTTTGCAGGTCAGGCACTACCGTGAATGGGAATCAAAAAGCTGAATCAGAAACAGCGATCGAGGACGATGGCAGCGGCGATCGCAAATACGGTGATACTTCCGGCTATCAATGGATCCTGCCCCTGCCCTACCGCAAAGGATGTGACAATTCCTGCTCCTAGACCAGCGGTGACGATTGTGCTTAACCAGTCTTTGTTGGTGTTCTTATTGTACATTTCTAATGAATCAAGCCTATAAAAGGGGATTAACTGGAACTTAACTTGAACCAAGTTATCACCCTATCTATAGCCGCCCGAATCAGAAGCACGATCCTGTAATTAAAGTTCGAAAAACGGCGAAATTTCTTAACACTATGGCTCCGTAACCTATTCAGGGGCAGCGCTGTCCGATGGATTGATCGCCTCGGTATTGCCCGACTTGACCCAGCCCTCCACGCCACTTCCCGGCAGTCGCACATTTAACCAGTCGCCATCCGTACTTTCCCCCAGAACGATCAGCTGATCATCATAGTCAACCCCGCCGATACGAGTTGTTTCCTGGCTGGGGCCTTCCCGCAGCACCAGGCCAATGGGCTGGGTAACCCGTGCCTCATAGGCTCCTGCTTCAAGATCTGATGGAGGAGGCGTGGCCTCTGCCACGGGCGGCTCGCTGGTGGGTTCGGTTGCATCAGGCGACTCCACCGGCTCGGTGGCTTCGGGGGGGGAAGCCGTGGCCTGTTGCTCTTCGGAAAAAACGGGCCTGGGGGGTAGTTCGGTGAGGCGCGTCATGAAGTAGCGAGCGGAGACAGTACCTGCTAAAAACAGGATGGCGATCGCCAGAATCACGCCTGTGACGAACGAGAAGAAGCGAAACATAGGGGTCAGGTGGGTTGATTAGAAAAGTGGATCAAGTTGACTGGGACTGAATACGGGAACTCAGACCAGTTTGCCGGGAGGCCATTCGCGCCCGACCAGAGGCAGCCCAGTTTTGTAGCGACTGAATTTGCTCCTGTGCCGTGCGAGCCAGCGGCACCAGTTGACTGGCCGCCTCTAATATATCGTCTGTAGTGAAATCCCGGTTCTGACTAAAGGCTGTATGCATGGCCTCAACAATCATTTGCTCGATTTCGGCTCCAGAAAACTCTGGGGTTTCGTAGGCCAGTCGCTCCAGATCGTAGCTCTTGAGATTATGGGGCCGCAGCCGGGAAAGGTGGACGGCAAAAATCGCCTTGCGCTCATCCTGGTTGGGCAGGCCCACGAAGAAAATTTCGTCGAAGCGACCCCGCCGCAGCATCTCCGGCGGCAGCGCCTGAATGTTATTGGCCGTGGCCACCACGAAGACCGCCGAAGTCTTTTCTGCCAGCCAGGTGATAAAGGTGCCAAAGACTCGGCTGGTGGTGCCTGAATCGCCCCGGCCATCCACCCCGGCAAAGGCCTTGTCGATTTCGTCGATCCACAAAACACAGGGAGCCATGGCCTCCGAAAGCTGGATCATCTGCCGCGTCCTCGACTCCGATTCTCCGACCAGCCCTGCAAACAGCCGACCCACATCCAGCCGCAGGAGCGGGAGGTGCCAGTGGTGGGCGATCGCCTTAGCCGTTAGGGATTTCCCCGTCCCCTGAATACCCACCAGGAGCAGCCCCCTGGGGTGAGGCAGGCCGTACTGTCTGGCCCGTTCGGAAAAAGCGCTACCCCGCCGCAGGAGCCAGTCTTTCAGGTTATCTAACCCGCCAATGTCGGAAATTTCTTCGTGGGCCGGGTAGAAGTCCAGGATTTGGGTTTGCTGGATGGTCTGGCGTTTTTCCTGCAAAACCAGGTCGACATCTTCGGGCCGGATCTCGCCGTGGGTGGCGATCGCCCGCGCAATTACCCGGCGAATCCGTTCAATGGAAAGCCCCTGGCAGGAGCGCACCAGTTCATCCAGGTGGCGATCGTCCAGGGTTTTGCCCATGGCCGCCAGGAGGCGCACCAGCTCGTGGCGAATGTCGTCTGTGCTGGGTAAGGGAAATTCCAGGACGGTAATGATATCTGTCAGCTCGTTGGGGATCTCCACGCGGGGCGCAAGAATGACCAGATTTTTAGGTTGCGACTTCAGCAGGCGGGAGATATTGCGGAGCTTGCGGGCAATGGCAACGTCGTCCAGGAAGCGGTGAAAGTCGCGCAGAAGCAGAATGGCAGGGGTGGAGGCAGACAGCCGCTCGGCCATTTCTAGCGCCTGGAGTGGATTGCGCCGACCGAAGCCCTCATCCGTTGGGTTCCCCTGATAGCCATCCACAAAGTCCCAGGTGTAAACCCCCCAATTGCCCTGCTGCTTGCCACAACTGGCGATCGCCGATTCTACCCGCTCCTCCTCCAGCGTCGGCACGTAGATCACCGGGTAGCGGGCGCGCAAAAGTAGGGCAAATTCCTCCTGAAAATTCATAGGCCAGCTTCACAAGCTCCTGGGTTAGGTCTCCTAATTGAGCAGATTTCCCCGCAGCGCTTCCAGGGAAGCCCACCGCCGATCGACTGGCTTGAGGGACTTCGTCTCAGTGTCTGCCAAGTCAATGCCGGGGCAGGTAGGGTCACAAAGCTGTCGCTGGGGCAGTTGCAAGCACAACTGCTCGTAAATCCAGGTGCTGGGTGAGAAGTAGCCGCGGGGAGGCAGGGTTTCCACCAACTCATCCACCGACAGTTCCTTTTCCAGGGGTTCGCCTTCCGGTAGCTCATCGGGTTCCTCCAGCCAGATGAGTTCAGAAGCGTCCATTTGTAGCCGATGGTTGTAGTTTTGCAGGCAGCGATCGCACGCCAGGGTAACAATTGCCTCCGCCCGACCCACGACCTCCAGGTAATTGCCGTGATGGGTGACGCGCAGCGACCCCTGAACGGGGGTAAGTGTTTCCAATCCGGGCAAGTACTCTTGAAAATCGACCGTTTCGGTCTGGTTGGATAGCTTCAGTAGTCTGGGAATATAAACCGCATCCATGATTGCCTCCCCTCAAGTTTGCCGCAGACGCACCACCAGTCGCCGATCAGGCTCCCGTCCACGGCTTTGGGTTTCGATATCTTCAAACGACTTCAAAAAGGTGTGCACCTGACGCCGTTCTGCGGCAGAGAGCGACGCAATTTCAAACTCTTCCCCCGACGCCCGCACCTGCTGCACAGCCTCATCGGCGATCGCCTGCAGCTCAACCTGGCGCTGAGCACGATACCCATTTAGCTCAACGGTGTAAGCGCACTGCTCATCCTCCGGGCAATCCAGGTTAAGGGTGGTGTTGGCCAAATACTGTATGGCGTCTAGCACAATGCCCCGCTCACCGAGCAGGTGCTGAATTTGGCCCTGAGAAAGCTGATCCGCATCAATGATCAGCCAGCAGCTTCCTTCCGCTTCTAGTTGAGAGGTATCCACCTCAACGGTAGATGGCAGCCCCAACAGCAGCAGCAGCTTTTCTAGCCATATCCGACCCCGCTCTCCTTCACCCATAACCACTTGCTCCGGTCTATACCCTGCAACACGGATTACTTCTTAGCCGTTTTAGAGGTTTTCCCCTTGGGGCTTTTTGTCCCTCCCTTGTTGGACGACTTGCTGGCTGGCTTGGCGTTAGCAGTGCCAGGCTTATTACGGGCTTCCTCCCCCTCCGCGTCCTTTTTGGTGCGGCTTCCTGGCTCAAACGGTAGGGCTGGGCGATCGCCATCCCCCGACTTTTTCTCTTCTTCATCGACGATCTTTTGCAGATTCTCAGGCAGGGGTTCCCGCGACAGGATGAAGGTTTGAGCGGTCTGGAAGATGTTGGCAATCACCATGTACATGAGGACGCCAGCGGGCAGTGGGAAGAAGAGAAACATCCCAGAAAACAGCACAGGGGTAATTTTGTTTACCGTATCTTGCTGCGGGTTAGCGCCAGCGTTGGACTTTTGCCCTGAGAGTAGCTGGTTTATGTAGAGGCTGATGCCAAAGAACAGCACCATGCCCACAATATCCCAGTTGATGCTGCCGTCTTCGTTGGTTGCGCCGACGCGCCCCAGAGCCTTGATGAACAAAAAGCCCTTATTGGCGGCCAGCCCAGGGACGGTGCCCTGGAGAGTCACTTCTCCTGGCTGCAGAGCTTCCAGAGTGCCATCATCGTTGAACTGGATGCGGCCTTCGCCCGAAGTCACCGTCCAGGTGGGCAAAATTTCTGTGTCTGGGTAGTTGGCCATCAGGTCGGCCAGCGGCGTGCCCTCGGTGGTGCGGAACTCAAGGCGGGTCTTTTCACCAACGGCGAGGCGATCGCCCCCTGGAATCACCGCTGAGACGGGAGCATGAACCCCATCGGTAATGTAGATATTCTTAGGCTTGGTCACAAAAGCCTGGGGCTGTATCTGCTCAATTTGCTGCTGGGGAAGGACTTGCAGGTTGACGGTGTAGCTGACGTCGGCAAAGGGCGATCCCCGCAGGGTGGCGAACAGCGCGAAGAGAATGGGCATCTGCAGCAAGACGGGAAAACAGCCAGAGAGGGGATTGCCGAACTCTTTGTAGATTTTCGACATCTCTTCCTGCTGTTTGGCCGGGTCGTCTTTATAGCGTTCCTGCACCTCCTTCACCCGCTTTTGCATGACGGGCTGAGCCACCCGCATTCGCCTCATATTGCGGATAGACCCAGCGCTCAGGGGATAGAGCGCAAATCGAATGACCAGCGTTAATGCAATAATCGCCAAACCATAGCTCGGTACGATCCCGTAGAAAAAATCCAGGATCGGCAGCATTACGTTGTTAGAGAGAAATCCAATACCAAAATCCATGCGCTCTAGCTATTTCGTCTGTTTACGTTGCAGGGCTAAGCCCGGTTAGGCCAGTCATTTAATAATCTACACCAACGGCTTAGACTCCCATCCTGTCATCTGGCTTAATCGCCCGCCTCAATGCTAGCGTCTGGACGGTAATCCAGGGGTAATCGGCGAACGGGAGATAACCGAATCAGCAGCAGAACCCAGGGAAATAACCTGCCAGGACGCGGCCTATTTGCCCCGCTCACCCAAAGAACCGCTGACTTGCTTGGCCCGATCAGAGAGCTTGCTGTTGATGTAGTCGTAAACCTCGCGAAATCTGGGGATGGCCCGCAGCTCCAGGCGGCTACCGTCTTTGAGTGTGACCACCATATCGCCCCAGGCCCCTAATCCACGGGGAACCGTAATGACTTTAGCGACTTCCGAGTAAATGATGTCAGAGCGATCGCGCCCCATCCATCCTCCCTCTACCGTAATCCGGCGGCTGGTAATGCGATATCGCAGCCAGAGCGCCCGAACAATTGCACCTACGGTGAGGGGCAGGCAGATGATCGTAAAACCCAGCAGAATGTTGATGATCAGATCCCCAACGTGGGGGCCGCCCTCAAAGTACACCTCTTCTCGAATGCCCATTGATTACCTCAGCACGGATTAGCATCTGCTCCAATTCTCTCAGAAATTGCCAATAATCGCACTGAACCGCTGGTGGGCGCACCACAATCACAATCCGCCAGCCCGCTGCCATACGCGGCAGCAAATCACGGATCGCGGCTTTGATCTGGCGCTTGATCCGGTTGCGAACGGTGGCCCGCTTGCTCACCTTTTGGCTGATGGATATACCAAACTGAGTCGGCTTCAGGTCAGGAGCGATCGCACCACCAGGATCCTTACCTGGATCGGGTGGCTGCTCCTTCAGAAGTCGAAGAACGAGGTGGCGGTTGGCAAAACGAGAACCCGACTGGTAAACCCTGGCAAAATCTCGTCGATGGGTGAGCCGATGAACCTTGGGCAGGGACACCTGAATCTTCAAAAAATGGGCTAAACGGTAACAGACTAAACGGCAATGTCCAGCACACAAACCGCAGCTCGCCAGCTTCCGCTAGACGGACAATCTGACACGACCTTTACGGCGGCGAGCCTTGATGACGCGCTGCCCGGTTTTGGTGCGCATCCGGACGCGAAATCCAGACACCCGCTTCCGCTTACGGGATGTTCCCTCTAATGTGCGCTTTGTCATAGCAAAAAACCCCTTTCCCTTTAAAAAAGCAAACGGTCTATTAGTATAGCACTATCATAGCCCTACAGCCTCAAGAGCCTGTTCGAAAAGTGGTTAGCTATGAGATTTTAATCCCTGGCGTTCCCCTCTAGCCCCCTCTTGCCAAGGGAGGGGAACCGGAGCAAAAGTCCCCCTTGTCAAGGAGGACTCAGGCGGTTTCCTGGAATGAAATTACCAGACCACGGTGCTTACGCTTTGCTCTAGGAACGAGAATTTTACAAAGCCCAGGTTTTGTAGGGCAGGCATCTTGCCTGCTCCAGGACAGCCGAGGCGGCTATCCCACATTATTAAATCCTGATTCCTTAGCGACAGAGCAACCTACAGCAGGTATGTTTTTCTCCGGTTAAACGGTGGGTAGGGACAGATGATCATCTGCCCCTACGTCGTCCCCCCAAAAACTTAACAGACCATGGTATGGCCCTGCAGCCTTGGAAACGTTCTTAAAGCCGACCGAAGCTAAGAATCCAGGTGCCTACATACTGGGGCGGGAGCACATCGCCAGGGGCACGCACCATCGCATTGAAGTAGTGGGTTCCGGTGTTGCGGGGGTTCCGCACGTTGGAGAACACCAGCTCGACTCGACTGCGGGCAGGTACGGGTTCAACGGGTACGATTTCGACGAAGCGGTTTTCCTCGTCCCAAACGACTTCCTGGAGGGGAATGGCATCGCCACCGATGCGCACTTCAATATCTTCTGTGTCAAATCTGCCGTTGTAGGTGTCGGGATAGGTGACAACGAATAAATCCGTGGCGAGGGCTAGTTTCTCGGCGGGGATGCGCAGGTAGTACCGATCGAAGCGGTTAACCTGGCCTTCGTTTTGGAGCCGGTAGCCAAGCTGAAACTCGCGGTCAACGCCGCTGAAGATGGTGAGACCGGGCAAGCCACCTGCCAGGGAGGGGAGTGCCCATCCAGACATCAGGCAACCAGTAGCGGCAAAGGCAGCGAGGAAGCGACGGACGGTCGATGACTTGAAAGACATAGCGCAAAAACCAGGCTGAAACACGACGCAAAGTGAATTCGAGAATGATCTCTAGCCAATGGCTGTAATGACTCTAGCAGAATTTACAGGCAACGCGGGGATCAGCACAGACAATCTGCCAACTGGATCCGTACTGACGGCCTGTGGCAACCCTACGCGAACCCACAGAGAGCTAATGCTCTCTTCTAAGAGCTACTGACCATCCCATGTCTAATTGACACGATTTCTGCCTGTGATCCGGAGAGATCTTGCCTGATTCGGAGAAAAGGGGCAGGATCCACGGGGATCATCCCTGAGCGCCCCCCGCCGGTGCGCACCCCACTATTTTTACTTATGGCCATGTATGGCCCTACGGGCTAAGGTTTGAGTGTGGAACCCCCGCGTCGCGGGGGTTCCACACCTCTTGAATGTCCTAACGCGAAAGCGTAACGCCATACTTATGAGTTGAATAAAAAAATAAGCTGAAGAACTGGCTCCTTTTTGCTAACGACACTTTACTATGCCGGTTAGGTAGCCGCATCAGCTCATCGGTTCGCTTGTCTAGTGCATGGGCGGTGAGGAGTTTCGTGATAAGGAGTGCGATCGCCCCAATCAGGCATCACCTTTGGGAATGAATAAAACGGAATAAATAAATGTAAAGCTCATGATGAAGCCATGTATCAGAGTCCTACGGATCCTTTAAATAATCGGTATGGCTGGAAAACATAGGTTAGATCGTTCACTGTTATTCTCACAGGTTTTGAGACAGATTCTCTAAAGCTTTTTGAATGATTGCCGTCAGAGTTAAGTAGTTAGCCACAAGTAAACGACGCTATGGTGGGGTACGCGCCCCACTGGCTTTATTTACGGCCATGTACTTATCGAAACAAATCTGCCCTAAAGCTTTAGGTTTGTTTCATGATTTGCTGCTGTCTATTGCATTAGCAGATCAGTCTATCTATCAGCCCCTTGAGTAAATAGGCACTGTAAAAATCAAGACAAATTCAGCAGTCCCTAGATGGCAAAAATTTCGAAAGTTCAGCACTGAAGCAATTCAACACTGAGGAAAGTCTATGAAGCTAGCCGTAGCGAAAGAAGTCGAGTTTGGCGAACGCCGGGTCGCCCTCATTCCCGAAACCGTGGCTCGTCTGGTAAAGCAAGGGTTTGAGGTCTGGGTTGAATCGGGGGCAGGCGACAATGCTTTTTTCTTCGATGACGCTTATGCCACCGCTGGTGCAAAGATCGTTTACGACGTTGGCCAGCTCTACCAGGAAGCTGACCTGCTGCTCAAAGTTAAGCCACCCCAGGCTAGGGAGGAAGGCCAGTCTGAGCTGGATTTGCTGAAGCCGGGAACCGTACTGATAGGATTCCTTGATCCCCTGGGCAAACCCCAGCTTATGCAGCAGCTTGCCGATCGGCAGGTGACCGCCTTCAGCGTCGAGATGATCCCCCGCACCACCCGTGCCCAGAGCATGGACGCCCTGTCGTCTCAGGCATCTCTGGCGGGTTACAAGGCCACCTTGCTGGCGGCGGCGACGCTGCCCAAGTTCTTCCCGATGTTGACCACGGCAGCGGGAACGATTCGTCCAGCCAAGGTGTTGATCATGGGAGCCGGGGTGGCAGGGCTACAGGCGATCGCCACTGCCCGCCGTCTGGGAGCCGTCGTCGAAGCCTTCGACATTCGTCCCGCTGTTAAAGAAGAGGTCCAGAGCCTGGGGGCAAGATTTGTGGACGTGTCTCTGGATGAAGAAACGGTGGCCACTGGAGGTTATGCCCGCGAAATTTCTGAAGCCGCCAAGCAGCGTACCCGCGAGGTGCTCACTGAACACGTTAGCCAGGCCGATGTGGTAATCACCACCGCCCAGGTGCCCGGTCGTAAAGCGCCTGAACTGGTGTCGGAAGAAATGGTGGCCCAGATGAAGCCTGGTTCGGTCATCGTAGACCTGGCGGCGGAACAGGGCGGCAACTGTGCCTGCACCGAGGCTGGGCGCGACGTGGTGAAGCACGGGGTGACTATCCTTGGCCCCATCAATCTGCCTGCTTCTATGCCGGTAAACGCCAGCCAACTGTATTCCAAAAACCTGCAAACCCTGGTGCAGCATTTAGTGAAAGACGGCGCGCTACAGCTCGATTTTGAGGATGACATCACCAGTGGGGCCTGCGTTACCCATGGAGGGGAGATTCGTCTGCAGCGAGTGCGGGAGGCGATCGCCGCCGCTATTAGCTAGGGAGCATTATTTGCCAAACATAATTTGAAAACAAAAGGAGAGTTCCGCTTATGGCCACAGGACTGCTGACGGGTCTGGTTGTTTTTGTCCTGGCCTCATTCGTTGGATTTGAGGTGATTAATAAGGTGCCGCCCACCCTGCACACCCCCCTGATGTCGGGGGCGAACGCGATCTCTGGGATCGCGGTGGTTGGTGCCCTGCTGATTGCGGGGCCGCATAACTGGAGCATCACCGTGATCCTCGGTTTGCTCGCGGTGGTGCTGGCCACGATTAACGTTGTGGGTGGATTTTTGGTGACCGATCGGATGCTGCAAATGTTCAAAAAGAAGGAGGTGAAGGCATGAACACCGCGTTGGTAAATGGTATCGAGCTGGCCTATTTGCTGGCTGCATCCCTGTTTATTTTGGGCCTGAAGCAGCTAGGTTCCCCCGCAACGGCGCGGCGGGGCAACGTGCTGGCAGCGGTGGGCATGCTGATTGCGGTGGTGGCTACCCTGTTGAACCAGTCAGTGCTGAACTATCAGATGATTTTGCTGGCGGTGGTGGCTGGGTCGTTAATTGGGGCGATCGCTGCCCAGAAAGTCGCCATGACCGCCATGCCCCAAATGGTCGGTGTGTTCAATGGTCTGGGGGGTGCTGCCTCGGCCCTGATCGCCGTGGGCGAATTTCTGCGGCTGCTTCAGGTCGATCCCAGCGCGGTACCATTGGAGGCCAGCATTACCGCGATTTTGGGCGTGCTCATTGGCGGCATCACCCTCACGGGCAGTTTGGTGGCCTTCGCCAAGCTCCAGGGCCTGATGACCGGATCGCCCATCACCTTCCCCCTCCAGCAGCCATTCAACCTGACTCTACTTATTGGTTTTCTGATTGGCAGCGGCTATTTGCTGTTCGTGCCCACCAATTTGCCCGTTTTTTGGGGACTGGTGGCTGTGTCCCTGCTGCTGGGCGTCCTGTTCGTCATCCCCATTGGCGGGGCGGACATGCCCGTGGTCATCTCTCTGCTCAACTCGTTTTCGGGCTTGGCAGCCAGTGCGGCAGGTTTCATCCTGATGAACAATATGCTGATCGTTGCCGGGGCACTGGTGGGGGCATCGGGTCTGATCCTCACCCAGATTATGTGTAAAGCGATGAACCGCTCTCTAGCCAATGTTCTATTCAGCGCTTTTGGCACGGGGGGCAGCAGCACCGCCGGAGGAGACACCGGCAGCACGACCGAGAAAGTGGTGCGGGCGATCGAAGCCGAAGAAAGTGCTATGGTTTTGGGCTACGCCAAGTCCGTCGTCATCGTCCCTGGCTATGGCATGGCGGTTGCCCAGGCACAGCATACCGTGCGAGAGCTGGCCGATCAGCTAGAGCGGCTGGGCGTTGAGGTGAAGTACGCCATTCACCCGGTGGCCGGTCGTATGCCGGGGCACATGAACGTGCTGCTGGCGGAGGCCAATGTACCCTACACCCAGCTCTGTGACATGGATGACATCAACTCTGAGTTTGAGCACACGGATGTCGCCCTGGTCATCGGCGCAAACGATGTGGTCAATCCAGCGGCGCGGGACAGCGAATCCAGCCCCATCTACGGCATGCCCATCCTGGAGGTGGACAAAGCCCAGCACACCATCGTGATCAAGCGCGGCCTCAGCACCGGATTTGCCGGGATCGACAACGAGCTGTTCTACAAGCCCAAGACGATGATGCTATTTGGTAGCGCCAAGGATGTGGTGGCTAAGCTGGTGGCCGAGGTGAAACAGCTCTAGAGCAAAATTTCCTATAGACCTTTCCCTTTGGAACCTAAACAGGGATGTAGCAATGCTATGTCCCTGCTTTAGCTTTCGGTTTCGCGCCAGGACTCTGAGAGGCGCTAGCCTCGACTCGAGGCTCGATATCGACATTCGGCATCAATGACGGCAATCTAAGCGCACTGAGGCGATCGCCACTTTAGGCGCATTCTTTCTGCCAGAGATGGCGATCGCGCCCTTCTCCTGGAGCTGGGTCAGCAAATCATCGAACAGGGGCGTAAACGTAGTTGTCTTTTCCTGCTTGCGCTTCAAACGCTTAGCCAGTGCCCCTTCGAGACGGCTGGCTCATTCGAGGCCCAGAGCGTCAGCAGCAGGCGAGTGGAGAGGTCAGCGAGCTGAGCAAGATCTGCAAGAAAATGGCCTGAGTTCCATAAGATTTCATGAAGCTCAGGCAAAGTACTGTAGTTTTGCCCCATGCGTAACACTCCACAAAGTTGGCTCTCAATCGACAAACGGCTCAACCGGCAGCACAAATCCGGGCAGGACGTCTTCACCGGATAGCTGGGTGGGCAGCGATCGCACCTCCTTCGCCTGACCCTGGCGATAGATCTCCACCTGCTGCTCCTGGGGGTTAAACATCCAGGCTAGCCGCACCCCGCTGTCCATGTACTCCTGCATTTTTTCCTGAAGCAGTTGCAGGTCGTCCGTGCGCGATCGCAACTCCATCACAAAGTCGGGGGCGATGGGGGGAAATTTCTGCCGCTGTTCTGGAGTCAACGCCTGCCAGCGGGACAGCTCCACCCAGGCCGCATCAGGGGAGCGATCGCCCCCTCCCGGCAGTTTGAATAAAGTGGACGAACTAAACACCTTTCCCAGATTGGTTTGCCGATTCCAATTCCCTAAATCGATGATGAAATCTGCTTCACGATTACCGCTATCTCCACCAACTGGTGACATAACAATCAAGACTCCCTGAGCACTGCGTTCGATGACCAGATTGGGATTATTGATACAGAGCTGATAGAACTGCTCATCCGTGAAATGAACGTGCTTTAAATCCAGCTTGAGGGGGAGTGTGAGACTAGTCATTGCGTTAGCCCTTATGGATAGGAGTCGGGAGCCAGGAGTCAGGAGTCAGGAGTCGGGAGCCAGGAGCCAGGAGCCAGCTTCCTTCTGTATTCTGACTCCTATATTCTGTTCTGTATTCTGACTCCTATATTCTGAATTCCCACTCAACCAGAATTTCCCGGCTTAGATAGCTCCTCCAGATTTTCTACTCAATGCCCGCATAGCGCCAGGGCACCGGGTCCACCGCCAGCCCATGCACATACAGCCCCCAGTGCAGGTGTGGCCCCGTGCTGCTGCCTGTGGAGCCGACGGTGCCGATGACCTGGCCTGCCTCCACAAAGTCCCCCTCCCGCACGTCGATGCGGCTGAGGTGAATGAAGATGCTCAGCACCCCCTGGCCGTGGTCAATGCCCACCGTGTTGCCGTGGACGCGAAATCCCTCAGACTCCAGACCGACCAGACCGATGCGGCCAGCGGCGGGCGCAACCACAGGCGTTCCCGTGGGGGCGGCATAGTCCACCCCCCGGTGATAGTAGTCATTGGCAAACACGCCGTTGTAATACCGCTGCACGCCAAACACCGTGCTGACCCCTCCCGAAGTGGGCCGTAGAAACGGGCCGTTCCAGAAGCGCTGGGGGGTGACAACTTCCTTAAAGGCGGCCACCCGTGACCGCTCAATTTCCGTCAAGTCTGAACCGCCACCCCGTACCCAGATGCGCTGCGTGGGGAAGGAGCGATCGCGCAGCCACACCGCCAGATTGCGCGTCTCGTCCTCATCGCTCACCTGGATGGTCACCTGGCCGGGATTGTCCAGGGGCGTCGTGGGCAGCAGCGCCCGGAAGCGAGTGCCCCCCATGGGAAAGGCCGGATAATTCCGACCGTTCATGGTCACCACCAGTTGGGCAGGATTGGGGGAGTCAGCGGCGATCGCCACAGAAAGGGTATCCCCCAGTTGGGGACTGCTGGGCTGGATCTGCACCTCCAGGGCCTGGGCTGGCCCCATCAATGCTCCCAGGGCGGAGAGGAGGGCGATGGCAAAGGTCTGTCGAAAAATCATGGCGTTGCGATGGAGAATAGATTACGAAGGGTAGGGTCAGTCAACTCACGTTTCCAGTCGATGGGGGAAGTGTCCGGAGCGAATCAACCGACGTTTCCAGTTAATCAGTGGGGAACGGGCATGGCGTTCAGGCAAATTCTAGTACTAATTCCGGTGCGCAATGAAGCGGGGGCGATCGCCACCGTAATTCGATCGTTGCGCTCCTATGGGCTGTCACGCATTCGGGTAATTGACAACGGCAGCACTGACCGCAGCGCCCAGATCGCCAAAGAGTCCGGGGCCGAGGTGGTCTGGGAGCCACTCATGGGCTATGGTCGGGCCTGCTGGTGCGGCTTGCAGAACCTGCCGCCCGATGTAGACTGGATTTTGTTCTGCGACGGCGATGGCAGCGATGACCTCAGCGCCCTACCCGACTTCCTGGCCCAAATGGATCACGCCGACTTCATCCTGGGCAACCGCCGCGCCACCGCCGCCGGTCGGGCCGCCCTCACCCCCGTGCAGAACCTGGGCAATTGGCTGGCCAGCACGCTGATTCACCTGGGCTGGGGCTATGCCTATCACGATTTGGGGCCACTGCGTCTGGTGCGACGGCAGGCCCTGGAGGCAATGGAGATGGGCGATCGCGGCTTTGGCTGGACGGTGGAGATGCAGGTGCGGGCGGTGGAGCTGGGGCTGCGCATTGTGGAACTGCCCGTGGGCTATCGGCCCCGGCTGGCGGGTCAGTCCAAAATTTCCGGTACCCTGCGGGGCAGCCTGCGGGCGGGGCAGGTGATTCTCTCAACCCTGGGGCGACTTTACTGGCGGCGATGGCGAGTGCTTTTGCGGATGTTTTAGATGAGCAAACGGCTGGGGTGGAGTGCGGGTCTGCTGCTGCTGGGATGCCTGGTGGTCATGCCCTATGGCGACTTTCACCAGTCCGGCGTTCTGCCGCAATTCTGGCTGGGGGTGGGCCTCATGGGGCTGGGCTTTGGCCTGAGCTGGGGGCAGGCGGTGGGGCTGGGCTGGTTTTGGGGGGTGGCAATCGCCGCCCGGCTGCTGCTGCTGCCCCTGGCTCCGGGGGACGACGTGTGGCGCTACCTCTGGGAAGGGCTGATCCAGCTCCAGGGCTTCAGTCCCTACGAGCTGCCCCCCACCGCTGCTGAGCTGATGCCCTACCGGACGGACTGGTGGTCCCAGATCAATCACCCGGACGTGACGGCGATCTATCCCCCGATTACCCAACTGGGCTTTCGAGTGCTGGCGGCGATCGCCCCCACGGTCTGGATTTTCAAGCTGGCCTTCATCGCCGCCGACCTGGGGGTTTGCTGGCTCCTCTGCCGCCGCTTTGGGCCAACCCGTACGCTGCTGTATGCCTGGAATCCGCTGATTCTCTACTCCTTTGCTGGCGGTGCCCACTACGATAGCTGGCTGCTGCTGCCGCTGGTGTCGGGGTGGCGGGTGGGGGAACAGTCCCGAGGGCGAGGTGGGGCGATCGCCAGTGGCCTTTTCATTGGGGTGAGCGTGGCGGTGAAGTGGGTGACGCTGCCGGTATTGGGTTTTCTGGGGTGGCGATCGCTCAGACCTTGGGGTTGGTCAGTGGCCCTGCTGGTGCTGCTGGCGGGAGTAGCGCCCCTGGTGCTGACGGCTTTGCCTTTCTGCGATGCCGCCGCCTGTCCCCTGATTCCTACGAGTTCCAGCTTCGTCTCCCACGGGCGCAGTGCGGAGCTGGTGCCCTACCTGGTGGGGCTGGTGTGGCCCGCTTCCCGTCAGGCCAACTGGCCCTATGGCATTCCCCTGGTGCTGGTGTGGGGCTGGCTGGTGGGGCGATCGCCCTCTTTTGGACGCTTTTTGGAAGGCTATCTGGGGGCGCTGCTGGTGCTGTCGCCTATCGTCCATGCCTGGTATTTCACCTGGCTGGTGCCCTTTGCCGTGGCCACGCAAAACGGGGGGGTGCGGCTGGTCAGCCTTTCGGCCTTTGTGTACTTTGTGCTGCCCCATCGGCAGGCGTTGGGTAGTGGCGACTGGTTCCTCACTCCCTGGGAGCGGCTTTTGCTGTGGCTGCCGTTGCTCCTGGGCTGGGGCTGGTCTATCTTGCAAGAAAGACGCAATCTGTCCAGTCATCTGTCCAGCGACCTGAAGACACCATGAACAACGCAGACGCCATTATTATCGGCAGCGGCATTGGCGGTTTGGTTACGGGGGCACTGCTGGCCCGCTATGGCTGGTCGGTGCTGGTGTGCGAAAGCCATGCCATTTCTGGTGGGGCGGCCCACAGTTTCTCGCGCCAGGGCTTCCAGTTCGACTCTGGCCCCTCCTTCTACTGCGGCCTGGGTAACGACGGGCCGGGGAGCGATCGCCCCTCCCTCAACCCCCTCCGCCAGGTATTGGACGCCCTGGGGGAAACCCTCACCACCCTTCCCTACGACCCGCTGGGGCACTACCATTTCCCCGACCACACCCTGCCGATTTTTGGAGAGGGCGATCGCTACCGTCAGGAAATCGCCCGCATCACGCCCCAGGGCGCTGCCGAGTTTGCCCAGCTCGAAAGCAAACTACTGGACCTCTACCAGGCATTGCGGGGCATTCCCACCCTGGCGCTGCGGGCCGACCTGAACGCCCTGCCCCTGCTGCTGGGCCGCTATGGCTGGGAGCTGCTGCGGCTGCTGCCCTTTGTGGGGGTGGTGCAGGGGCCGGTGGGGCGCTGGGTGGATGAGACGGTGCGCGACCCCTGGGTGCGGCGGCTGGTAGACGTGGAGTGTTTTTTGCTGTCGGGCCTGAAGGCGGCAGAGACTTTAACGCCAGAGATGGCCTTCATGCTGGGGGAGCGCTCCCATTCGGTGATTGACTATCCCGTGGGGGGCAGTGGGGCGATCGTGGCGGCACTGGTGCGCGGCTTGCAGAAGTGGGGCGGCACCCTGCGGCTGAAGGCCCATGTGGAGCAGATTCTCGTTGAGCAGGGGCGGGCCGTTGGGGTGCGGCTGCGGGGTGGGGAAACGCTGCGATCGCCCACTATCATCTCCAACGCCACCCTTTGGGACACCTACGGTCAGCTCCTCCCACCGGATGCCCTACCCGCGAGCTTTCGTCAGCAAGCCCTGCAAACTCCAACGGTGGACAGCTTCATGCACCTGCACCTGGGCATCCGCGCCGAGGGGCTGGACAACCTGACGGGACACCATGTGGTGGTCCACAGCGATCGCGACATCACCACACCGGGCAACACCTGCATGATCTCCATCCCCTCCGTATGGGACGCCAGCCTCGCCCCCCCCGGCCACCACGTCGTCCATGCCTATACGTTGGAACCGTATGCGGGCTGGCAGCGGGATGAGTCCTACCCCCAGCGCAAGCGGCAGCAAGCCGAGCCGCTGTTTCGGGCCTTGGAGAAGGTAATTCCGGATGTGCGCGATCGCCTCACGGTGGAACTCATTGGTACCCCCCTCACCCACGCCCACTATCTGCGCCGCCACCAGGGGACGTATGGTCCGGCGATCGCCGCTGGCCAGGCCACATTCCCCGACAACCGCACCCCCATTCCTGGACTTTACCGGGTGGGCGACAGTACTTTGCCGGGAATTGGCGTGCCTGCGGTGGCGGCATCGGGCATCCTGTGCGCCAACACGCTGGTGGAGCCAGGGAAGGTGCGTGAGGTGTTAGAGCAACTGAAACTTTAACCGAGTCCCCCTCTTAGGAGCGAGAGTATATTCTGGAAGCTCCTTTGTCAAAAATCGCCTAAGGAGGTTTCCAAAAATGCTCCTCCCTGCTTTGGTAACGACATCTAAATATATCCGCAGATTTCGCAGATGGGCACAGATAGAGAATCAGCAGGAAGGCTATTCATCTGCGAAATCTGCGAAATCTGCGGACGAAGCCATACCTGACAAACAGTAAAACCTTTTTCAGAAAGCGCCTAAGAGGATGTCTGAAGAGTCGTCTTTGGAGTAGCAAAGCTCACTTGATTCCCCTAAATCCCAAAAAGGGGGACTTTGGCTCCGGTTCCCCCCTTTTTAAGAGGGGCTAGGGGGGATCGTCAAGTGCTCAAAATTACAGCTAGCCACTTTGCAAACATACTCTGAGGTGAAATTTTTGGGATCGCCAGGGCTACCACCGTAGGGTGTGTTGTGGCGCAAGCCCAACGCACCATCCACTTGGCTTTGGTGCGTCACGCAAGGCGATGACACACCCTACGAAAATTCGTTACGAGAATTCGCCATTCGCCTGGAAGGGGGTTAAAAGAAATCTGTTTTTATTAATATTTCATTACTCTTTGTTACTTGCAATATGCTTTCTTCTGGATCTTTTTAACAAAATGATTCACTGGCATTAAAACAATTTGATCAAAACAGAATTTGGATCAAATCATACAGAATCTTCATTCCGGATCTCAGCTAATTGGTTTAGGTGAATCAATTCTCCAATGCGGGTAAGCAGACCTGCTTGCCACCCCTGACCGCCAAAGCAAGATACCGGAGCAATCATGCCTAATACAACAAAGCAACCAATCTCTGATGAAGTGGCCCTGAGAATTGCCCTGGCGGCCAGGGTTTTGCCTGACATTTCGGTCAGGGATTTGATTGAAGCCTTGCAAAGCCAGTTTGACGATGAAATTACCGAAGAAGCTTTGAGCAAGCTAACGGTAACCCAACTAAAAAGATCCTTCGGCAATATTTACGAAGTCGATGGCGAATGGGAAGGCGAAGACGCGGACAACGAAGACATATCCGCTTTTAAGGAAGCCGTACGCATTCTCTGGGGAGAAACGGAACAGTGCGAACAGCCCCTCCCCATTGAGCCTTATCAAGAAGGCGACATGCCCAATTCCGTGAGGATTGCGGTGGCTTCCAATACCGCCGAGCAACTGGATGGCCACTTTGGTTCCTGCCACCGCTATTTGATCTACCAACTATCCGTTGATGAAATCCGCCTCATTGACGTCCGCTCCGCCCTGGAGGCCGATCTCAGCGAAAGCAAAAACGAATTTCGCGTTAACCTCATCAAAGACTGTCCCGTTCTCTACGTGGTGTCCATTGGTGGCCCCGCTGCGGCCAAGGTGATTCAGGCCAACATCTATCCCATGAAAGTAGAAGCGGGGGGAGAGGTGCGAGAAATCCTTGCTGATTTGCAGAAAGTCCTCGCCACCGCACCCCCCCCCTGGCTGGCCAAGATCCTGGGAGCAAGCACCGACCAGCGGGTCAGGAATTACAAGGCGACCAGTTGACGCCGGACGATTTAAGCAAACCTTCAAAGGCAGGAAAAACCCATGCAAACATTGGGAGTATTCAGCCGGTTTGAGCAGTGTGTGCTCAGCATGGCTTTGATTAACATGTGCGATCGCGACAGCTATCCCGGCCAGGAGCTGCGCCGCCAGTACAACGCCTGGAAACAGTTGACCGATGAAGCCGTAGACAACCCCTGGCTCGACATCCACCAGTTCACGATTTTCCTACCCCACCCCGATCAAGAGTACGAAGACATCACCCTGGAGCAAGGGCTAACCCTGGGCTATAACGTTGAGGTGGAGCCTGTCAAGGATCGCACCAAGCTGGTGTACGACATCCCCGAAGGGGGCCACTTCGTCGTCGTGCTCAAACAGGCGCAGGTGAACGGGGAGTTTGCCATCGCCGCCACCGGTATCTTTGTGCGATCGCTGGCAATTCTCAGCCTGGACGCGATCGTTGATTTAGAGAAGGCAGAGTATCAGCCGCTGATCGTCCGGCATCCCATCATCCGCGACTATCCCGAAGATTGGGAAGCCAAGCTCCGCCTGTTTCTGAAGAAAGAAATCCGAGGCGAAGCTCTGCCCCGTATCGTGGGCTACGTGGATCGCGGCCTCAACCCCGACTACCACCCCCCATCCTGGAAGGAGCTTTACCTGGAAACCAGCGATTTTGCCATCTAAGACACCGCATGGGCAAGCTGGCCCAACCGCTCAACCTCGTCCGGATCCAGGGACCAGCCCAAAGCTCCCGCGTTTTGAATCGCCTGACTGGCGTTCTTGGCTCCTGGAATGGGAATCACGTTCCCCTGGGCGCTCAACCAGTTGAGGGACACCTGGGCGGGGGTGCGATCGCGCCGTTCCCCAATTTCCCGCAACGCGTTGAGCAGCGGCTCCAGCTTCTTCAAACCACTGCGGCTAAAGCGGGGATCCAGCCACCGCGCCCCCGTGGGGGATTGGTAGGTCTCTGCTGAGTACTTGCCCGTGAGCAATCCCTGGGCCAGAGGACTGTAAGCGAGGATGGTGATATTCAGTTCGTGGGCAGTGTCCAAAATTCCGTTGGTTTCTATTTGCCGCGCCAGCAGGGAATACTGCACCTGGTTCACCGCCAGGGGCACGCCCCGCTTTGCGAGAATGGCATGGGCTTCTCGCATCTGCTCAGCGGAATAGTTGCTGACGCCCACGCTGGCAATGCGTCCCCGCTTTACCTCCTCCGCCAGGGCCTCCAGCAGGGTAGACTGTCCCATGAAGAAGTCAAAGGGCTGGTGGACTTGATAAAGGGCCACCTGGGAGACCTGTAGCCGCTTGAGGCTGTCCGTCAGGGCATCGTGGACTGAGTTGGCCATAAACCGCCACGGCAGCGGCATATACTTAGTGGCAATGATTGCAGGCTGCTGGGTTTGTTTCATGAAGCCCCCCAGCAGTTTCTCTGATTCACCCAGGCCATAAATTTCGGCGGTGTCGAAAAAGGGAACGCCGTGCTCCAGGGCGGCCTGAAACGCCTGCTCCAGATCAAGGGCACCGTACTCCTTGCCGTAGCTCCAGAACAGGCTATCGCCCCAGGCCCAGGTGCCGATACCCAGTGCAGGAACTTCAACATCGGTGGAACCCAGTTTCATTGGCTGCTGCATGGTACTTGATAGATGAATAACGTTTACTTGGCGTAATGTCTGGCTTTAGCTTATCCTCAGGTTTGCTCCTCAGGTTTGACCTTCAGGCATATTGATGGCGCTTTGATGGCACTGAACATCCTATGGATTCGGTAAGGGCAAATGGCCGTTTGCCCCTGCGAGGGTGTCAGGAAATACGAATATTACCCCCAAGTCGTCGTCAGTTAACCGAAGGCGTCGTTGCGGTCGGAACCTTACTGGGGGAATGGTGGTTGCTCTGCCCGTTGCCCAATTCATGCTCGACAACAAACACGTTGGAGTAGAGATTGGCGATCACCTGTTTGCCTTCCTGGGTCAGAGAGAGGTAACCGATCGCGTCTTGAATGTAGGGATAGACCACGTTCCAGTAGAAACGCGGATATTGGCGGCGCAGATCCCCAGGGTTGCGGTAGCCCACAACTTTGGTGAAGCCCGTTTCTTCAAATTCGTAGTAGAGGGCACTGACCTTATTGAGGTAGCGCGGATCGCTCAGCTGCCCGATCAGATCCGCCGCCCGCACCAGGCCAGGATAACCGATCGTGTCCTGGTGGTCGCTGTCGTTGGGAACGGGAAACCGGGTCAGCTCAATGTTTTGCTTAATGATGTCGGCACTGAGCCAGGTGTTGCCCCCAAAACGCTCCTGCACAAACAGCTTGCCCCGATCGACGTGGTAAGGGGTGAGGCTGGCGTCGGTGCTCCCCATGGGGATGGGCACCCGTTCGTCCCCAACGCCCGTGGCGTATAACCCCGGCTCATCGGCCCGGCACACTCCCTTAACGTAGCCAATGTCATGGCAGATGAGGGACACCATGAAGTGCAGCCAATCTTCGCAGGAGACGCCCCCTTCACGGATGTGCTTTCCCCGGAGAATTTCCTGGCCCACCAGCGTGACGAGAATCGTATGCTCCACATCGTGGTAGAGAGCATCGCTGTTGGCAATGTTTTCCAAAGCCATGCGCCCTGACCAGGCGATAATGTTCGCGTAGTTAGACTTCAGCCCGCCGTAGTTTTGCTCATAACCTTTTTGCAGTTCTTCAACAAATGAACTAATGAGGGTTTGAGTGGGGTTAAACATTGGCTTTAACCATCGGAAGTAAAAGGTTGGTGCAGTGAATACCGATCCGGCGAAATCTGTCAATCCCAGGGGCCAGGCTAGCAGAAAATCTATCCGGTCGGGTTGCGGGCGATCGCCCCTGAATAGCAGTTCTATACTTTAAAATTTTAACGAGATTCCCACCGGTTGGACGGCGTGTGTGCTAAGAGGTTTCACTGAGCTGATTGACTGGACTGATTGACGAGACTGGTTGATGTACGAAACCGATTGGGGCGATCGCCCTTCTGTCAAATAGGCAGTAGCGAGACCCGACAGAAGTGGTAGACTAGCCTATCAGCACTGGAAATATGGCCTCCACTGGGGCGGCTAGGGGCGATCGCAGCCCCCATCAGTCAGATCAGAGTCGGAATTATGGGGTTAATTGTTCAAAAATTTGGCGGCACCTCCGTCGGCTCGGTAGAGCGCATTCAGGCCGTAGCCCGGCGAGTGGCCCGCATCTCTACCGCTGGGCACTCGCTGGTGGTGGTGGTCTCCGCTATGGGGAAGACCACCGACGCTTTGGTGGAGCTGGCCCATCAGATTACGCCCAACCCCAGCCACCGCGAAATGGACATGCTGCTATCTACGGGTGAGCAGGTTTCCATTGCCCTGCTCAGCATGGCCCTCCAGGCATTGGGGCAGGCCGCCGTCTCCCTCACCGGAGCACAGGTGGGCATCGTCACTGAAGCCGCCCACACCCGCGCCCGCATCCTGAAAATTAGCACCGAGCGAATTCAGCGCCATCTAGACGCCGGGGCGATCGTGGTGGTGGCCGGGTTCCAGGGCATTGCCCTCACCAGCGATCTGGAAATCACCACCCTGGGGCGGGGCGGCTCCGATACCTCAGCGGTGGCCCTGGCGGCGGCCCTGGGGGCAGAAGCCTGCGAAATTTACACGGACGTTCCCGGTATTCTCACCACCGATCCCCGCCTGGTGCCCGACGCCCAGCTCATGGACACGATTACGGCAGACGAGATGCTAGAGCTGGCCAGCCTGGGGGCTAAGGTGCTCCACCCCCGCGCCGTGGAGATTGCCCGCAATTATGGGGTGACGCTGGTGGTGCGGTCGAGCTGGACGGACGACCCAGGAACTCGGGTGCTGTCGCCCGTGCCCCAGCCGCGATCGCTCGAAGGTTTAGAAATCGCCCACCCCGTCGATGCGGTGGAGCTAGACAGCCACCAGGCCAAAATTGCTCTGCTGCGGGTGCCCGATCGCCCCGGCATTGCCGCCCAACTCTTCGGCGAAATTGCCCAGCAGCACCTGGATGTGGATTTGATTATCCAGTCGATCCACGAGGGCGACACCAACGATATTGCTTTTACGGTCAACCGCACCTCCCTCAACCGGGCGGAAGCGGTGGCCGAGGCGATCGCCCCGCCCCTGCGCCGCGACCCCGCCAACCTGGAGGAGGCAGAGGTGATGATCGATCGCCATACTGCCAAGGTGAGCGTTGCCGGAGCTGGAATGATTGGCCGTCCGGGGGTAGCGGCCCAGATGTTTGCTACTCTGGCGGCGGCGGGGGTCAATATTCAAATGATCTCCACCTCGGAGGTCAAGGTTAGCTGCGCGGTCAGCCTGGAAGATTGCGATCGCGCCGTAGCTGCCCTGTGCGAGTCCTTCACCATCGATCGCTCTGCGGTGCGGGCCACCGACCCCACTCAGCCGATGATCACCGCTCCCCCAGCAGAAAATCTGCCCTCGGTGCGGGGAGCCGCCCTGGACGTGAAGCAGGCCCGTCTGGCCATTCGCCATGTCCCCGATCGCCCCGGCATGGCGGCCAAGATTTTTCAGACCCTGGCCCAGCAGCACATCAGCGTGGACACCATTATCCAGTCCCAGCGCTGCCGACTGGTGGAGGGCTTGCCCACCCGTGACATTGCCTTTACGGTAGCCCAGGGGGATGCCGCCCAGGCCCAGGCGGCGCTGGAGGCGATCGCCCCTGATCTGGGCTGTGGGGAGATTGTGGTAGATCTGGCGATCGCCAAGGTGAGCGTGGTGGGCACAGGCATGGTGGGCCGTCCCGGCGTTGCCGCCCAGATGTTCCGTGCCCTCGCCCAGCACCACATCAATATTCAAATGATTACCACCTCGGAAATCAAAATTAGCTGCGTGGTCGCCGAGGCAGATGGGGTCACGGCCCTGCGAGCGGTTCACGATGCCTTTGGGCTGTCGGGTAAGCCCTCCGTCCAAATCCCTGCCTAGTGGTCGGTCAAAAGTAATTTAGGGAGTCTCCGCCCCCTGCGGTTCCTGACCAGGAGCGGTAGCGTCAGATTGACATCCTCCCCGGCCTAAAAGCGCGGGGATTCCTCGCCACGCCACCCCCGAAGGATGGTCGCTGAATGGGGTTGACACTTCACCACAGATTGCCTCCAGGAGGTCTTATGCCTGCTCCATGTC
>JAYKGU010000214.1:0-59979 GCA_035285585.1 Synechococcales cyanobacterium | reverse complement strand
TTGAAGGAGTCATCAGCCTTCTTGCTGCTCAAAGATGATTTGGGCAAAGCAATCAAGGCGTACCAGGCATTCCAGAAAGACACCAAAAAAACGACCCTGCGGGGCGGTGTCATGGAAGGTCGGGCGCTGACGGAAGCGGATGTCAACGCCATCACCGAGCTGCCGACGAAGGAAGAACTGATTGCCCGCATCGCCGGAGCCATCAACGCCATTCCTACCAAGCTGGCAGTGGGTACCAAAGCCGTGCCTACCAAGCTGGCAGTGGGCATCAAAGAAGTGCCTGCATCGCTGGTGCGGGCCATCCGGGCCGTGTCCGAGAAGGATGGCGGCGATTCTGGAGCGGAAGCCGCTTAGTACCAGCGTTAGGGCTGGCAACGAGTTAACCGCATGTTCAGGTATTGCATAGCCGATACCACACCAACACCTATCACTCATTTTTTGGAGAAATCCCATGTCTGAGAAGACCGACCAAATCCTGGAACAGTTGAAGTCGCTGACGCTGCTTGAAGCCTCTGAACTCGTCAAGCAGATCGAAGAAGCGTTTGGCGTAGATGCTTCTGCCTCTGTGGGTGGCGGCATGATGATGATGGCCCCTGGCATGGCGGCCCCTGGTGCAGCCGCTCCTGTAGAAGAGCAGGAAGAGAAGACCGAATTCGACGTAGTGCTGGAAGAAGTTCCTGCCGACAAGAAAATTGCCATTCTCAAAGTGGTGCGTGCCCTCACTGGCCTGGGTCTGAAGGAAGCCAAGGATCTGGTAGAATCAGCCCCCAAAGCTGTCAAAGAAGCCGTTGCCAAGGACGCCGCCGAAGACGCGAAAAAGCAGCTCGAAGACGCGGGTGCGAAAGTGTCCGTCAAATAGTCCCGACAGAAATGGCTCCCGCCGTCAACGGCGGGAAGGCCAGATTGGGAGCCTGGAGACAGGCTCCTTTTTCAATGGAAATTCCTATGTATGATAGGATTTGCGGTTCTCTACTGAACGGCACCAGCATTCTTTTCCACCTCCCTGTTCCAGCGAATCCACTCCAACAAATATCTACAAAATTCTGCTTGATAAGGGTTTCAGGTATGACCTACGCAAATCAGCATTGTCCATATCCGCGGCAGCGGCTGACTTCTACAATACGAGCAACCGTTGGTTCGATGCTCGGCGGGCTGTTTTTAGCAGGCTTTGCCCCTGCGCTGGTGGCCGAACATCAGCGGGCGATCGCCATCACCCCTCCGCCCGCCGACGAAGTCGTCGAATGCGAGATTCTTATTATCGGCGGGGGACTGGCAGGCACCGCCGCCGCCTATGAGAGCTTACAGGCGGGGCGTACCGTCTGCATTACCGAACTCACTGACTGGCTGGGAGGGCAGATTACCTCCCAGGGGACCTCTGCACTGGACGAAGCTCAAAGGCAGCGATCGCTCCTGTTTTATTCGGAAGGGTATAACGACCTGCGATCGCGCATTGAAGAGGAGTATGACGAGCTGAATCCTGGGGATTGCTGGGTGAGCGCTTCCTGCTTCCTGCCCCCGGATGCCAAGGAAATTTTGATGGATCAGCTGGAGGATGCTGCCGACGAAGGGGACGGTACCCTCAAATGGTTTCCCTCAACGGTGGTGAAAGACCTGGAGCTGAGCGAAGACGGGCGGTTCATTGAAGCGGTGACGGCTATTCAGCATCAGCCCGCCCCCGGTGCGCCGCCGCTCAACACCGAACCCCTGTCCCAAATCATCGAGGACGCTTATCAATACGAGGACTCCGATCGCCTCACGAAAACTATCATTCGCTTCGAGCCGCCGGAGTCCCGTTCCGAAGGCGGATCGGGGGCGGGTGTCCCCACCGACTGGTACGTGATTGAGGCCACCGAAACTGGGGAGATCATCGGCCTGGCGGACATTCCCTATCGGCTGGGGCTGGACCCGCGCACCTACCTCAACCCTTCATCTGCCAGCGAAACGGGCGACCCCTACTGCACCCAGGGGTTCACCTACACCTTTGCCATGGAGCAGACGGAGGAGCCGGTGGAACACGAGCTGCCGCCGTTCTATTCCCAGTACGAGCCTTACTACGGGTATGACCCCAACCCCAACCTGGCGGACTTTGACGTGGTCTTCACCTACCGCCGCCTCTGGGCACCGGATGACGAGGATCGCCCCAACATTGCCCGCTTCGGCGTCGCGGAACCCCGTCCGGGAGACATCTCCATGCAGAACTGGACCTGGGGCAACGACTACCGCCCCGGCACCATCCAGGACAACCTTATCTACTCGCGGGAACAGCTCGCTGAGCGGGGCGAGCTGGAGCCAGGGGGCTGGATGGGCGGTCTGCGCACGGAAACCCTGCGAGCCGGGGAAGAACATGCCCTGGGGTTCTTCTACTGGCTGGTGGTAGGCACCACCGATTCCCAACAGCCGGAGCGTGGCGACGATTTGATGAAGGTGCCCCATCCCAACCATCGGCTGCTCACCGGGCTGGATTCGCCCATGGGCACCGAGCATGGATTGTCCAAGTATCCCTACATCCGGGAAGGGCGGCGGATTATCGGGCGACCCTCCTATGGCTATGAGTCGGGCTTTGCCGTCAATGAGCTGGACATTTCCCGGCAGGACTATCGGACGGATTTTTATCGCGATCGCCTCTCCCCCGAAATCTATACCCGCCTGTGGAAAGCCCTGGCCGGACTGGAGGCCACCAGCGCCATCCGCACGGGGGTTGATCCGGAGAACATCAGCCGCCGCACCCGCTCCACTATCTACCCCGATTCCGTGGGCATCGCCCAGTACGCCATCGACTTCCACCCCTGCATGGCCGGGTCGCCTGCGGAAAGTCCGGGGAACATCGAGCGTCCGGGATCCCGTCAGGCCCAGGGGCAGACCTATCCGGCCCAGATTCCGCTGCGATCGCTCATCCCTCAGCAAATCGACAATCTGCTAGTAGCGGGCAAGAGCATCGCCACCAGCCACATCGCTGCCGCCGCCTACCGGGTGCACTCCTTTGAGTGGTCCGTGGGCGCTGCCGCAGGTACCACCGCCGATTTCGCCCTGGAGCAAGGCATTCTTCCCTATGAACTGGTGGATGACCTGCCCCGTCAGGAACCCCAACTGGAGATTCTCCAGCGGCGACTGGTGAACAACGGCAACCCGATCGCCTTCCCTAACACGTCCATCTTTAACGAGGACTGGGAAGACTGGCGGGTTTGGGGGGGCTAAAACTGGATGCGGTATTCCAGCACGCCCCGATAATCGCCCGAAAGATCGGAGACACTCCGTAGCAAGATTCGGTCGGTTAACTGGTAGCGCAGACCAAACTCGGGGGAGCCTGTGCTCCCCAGCACTTCCAGCACCGTAAACGACAGGTCGCGGGTGATGTTGATGCCCGCCTCTACGCCGATTGCGATAGGGGCACCCGATTCCCCATCCAGGTCGGTGGTGGGGAAAATGCGGAAGAAGTCCAGCCCTAAACGGTCGGCGATGTCGCTGCCAATGTTGGCTAAAGTGCCCGAGCCGATGAAGCTGGCGGCGGCGATCGCCGTATCCCCACCCGTGATCGTATCCAGCAGGCCGCCACCAATCAGGGCCACGATTTGGCGATCGCTGCGGGGCGGGTCACTCGACAGCTCCAGCACACCCCCCTGGTCGGCGACTTCCAGGTCTTCACTGATAGTATTTCCAGCAGTGTTACCGGCACTAAAATCAGCGAGTTCCTGGGCCGTCCCTTCCACGCGAGCCGTCACCAGAATGGTTTGGACGCTGCCGAAGGTGGGAATGGCCGACTGGTCGACCACCTCCGGGCTATCAAAAATCGACAGCGGGTCAGTGACCAGCGGCGACGGCCCCACCGCCACCACATCCACCTCCCGCACGCGAGCCACCAGGGTCACGTCCAGATAGGGATTAACGCCGCCCTCCGGGTTAAAAGTAGCGGTATTGGGAGCGTCCCGGTCCAGCAAAAACTGCGTCGTGTAGAGGTTAATCCAGCCGGAGACCAGTTCAATGGTGCCGTCAGGGCGTGGGTCAGCCAGGGTGCCGTTGACAATCAAATCGCCGCTGGCAGACAGGTTGAAGAGGGGATTGCCCTGAATTTCCAAATCGTCCGACAGGGCAATCCTGAGATCGTCGAGCCGCACCTGGTCAAGGAAATTCTCCGGGTCGCCCGTGCCGGTGATGGGAGCCTCCAGAATCCTGGCAATGCTGACGGGGAAACCCCGCCGCTCCAGTTCGGCTTCAATCTCCGCCAAATCCAGATCCGACTCCTCCTCGATCTCCTCCTCTACCAGCTCCTCACGGACGGCGGGGGTGGTGGCTCCAAAGGGGAAAAGCCCCGCCGCGAATCCGCGAAAGACATCCACCTCGCCATCCCGCAGGCCCAAATCACCGCTGATGATGGGCGTGAGGACGGCCCCCGTGATGATCACCTGCCCATCCACACTGGCATTAAAGTTGAGATCAATGCCAGCGGGGACTTCTAGATCAATGGGCACTTCGTTAAAAGTAATAACGAGCGGGTCTTCCGGGTCGGTGATGGGGACCAGGACTGGGATAGAGCCGCTGGCCTGAATTTCCTGACCATTGAGCTGGGCAGACAGCGCCTCAACCTGAATGCGGCTCAGATCAAAGGCGGCGGTGCCCGTGATATTCGTAATCGGGTCTTCCAAAATCTCCGTACTGACCACGCCATCCTGTAACTGGGCGGTGCCCTGAATCCTGGGGTCTTCCAGGGGGCCGGTGACCTGGACAACCACTAGACCGCTGCCCTCCTGCCACTCCACCTGGCCCTCGGTAAACAGGTTCACCAGGGCGATGCCCTCATCCTGCACCACCGCCTCCACCGCCAGTTCATCCCGATTGGGCTGGATGGTCATAAACGGAAAGGCGTAGGGCACAATGCCGTCAAAGGTGGCCTGCCGGGTTGCGTCGGCGGCGATCGCCCCATCAAACGTCAGAATGGCGTCATCGTACTCGGCGACCACCTCAATGGTTTCCAGCGGCTCATCGTTGATCTGGGGGTTGGCGATCGCCACCGTGGCCTGCACCTCGGGATTCTGGATGCGCCCGCTCAGATCCGCCACCAGGTTCAGGTCGCCCTCCAGGTCGGCGGGGATGTCGATGAAGTTTTGAGCCACGCCCTCAATGAAGGCTACCGAAACGTTCTCCGCCACCAGTTGCCCAGCGAGATCTTGCGTGCCGACTACCCCTTCAAAAGCCAGCAGGGTTTCCTCGGATTCAAATCGGGCCTGGTTGAGGAAGAGCGTTTCCTCTGCAAACGCGCCAGCCACCACAAATTCGTTGGGCGCATCAAACCGCCCCCACTCCCAGTTTTCGCCCTGCACGTCAAACTCGGCAGCGATACCCGGTAGTCCCTCAGCTAGAGAACCCGATGCGCTGATTTGTCCTGTGTAGTTCCCCTGGAGGCTGCCGAGTTCAGGAACGGCAAAGCCCTCCGCCTCCTGTAGCTCCAGTTCCACCAGCAGGCCGATGAATTTGGAGCTGTAGGCAAGCTGGGTCAGCAAGTCGGCACCGGGGCGACCCACAGAGAGGACGTCCAGCGCCTCGGCACCGGCATAGTCAGGGGCAGCCAGCCCCCGATTAATATCCTCATAGGTGTACCACTGGAGCGTGGTGAGAATGTCCTGAATCTGGGCTTCGTCGATCACCACCTGAGCGTCAAAGGGCAGATCGGGAGTGAGGCCCAGCTCCGCCGCTAGCAAGTAACGGCTGTTTTCAAGCAGCAGCACGCCTTCACTGAGATCCACCACCTGGTCGGCATAGCGAACCTGTCCGGTGAAACTTTCGGCAATGATGGTGCCCACGCCGGGGTTGGCGATCGCCACCTGGGCCACCCCATTGGGATTGGACAGATCGGCCACATTCACCGCCAGGTTGGCATTTACCACCCCGCGCACAATGCCCAGATTCGCCTCCGGCGCGGGTCGATACTCAAACGCGGATAGGGGCAGGTTTGCCACTTCCGCCACCAGGATGTCGTTCTCGGTCTGACCCTGCACCACCGTTACTTCGTCTTCCAGGAGGGTGTTACGAATGAGGAATGCCGTTGGGAAGTACTCGTCGTTGAGACGCACCGCGATGCGCTCATCCACGCCAGCGCCGGTACTCACCAGGTCCAGCGCTCCCCCCTCGGCCAGGGAGAACTGTACCTCTCCCGCCAGGGGCGCATCAAAGCCAAACTGATTGACTGCAAAATTGTCCAGCCGCAGATTGCCCAGCACCGCTGGGTTTTCCAGGGTGCCCGTCACCGCTCCCAGAAAAGACGCCGTCCCCGCCACGTCAACCTGCTCATTGACCTGGGCGGGCAGGAAAGGTTCGAGACGCGCCAGGCGGTAGTCATCCAGGGCCACGTCCAGGTCAAACTGACCAATCTCCGGCGCTCCCGCCACATCGACGCCCACAAACCCAGTAGCCTGGATGCCGGGGCCGGTGAATTGCGCAATCTGCACGCCGCTGCCCGTCCAGCGAAAGTCGGCGGCATAGGTGCCTGGATCGATCAGAGAAGCTTCCTCAACCAGCTGGATGTCGGTTTCGGTGAGCTGGGCCGTTCCCGCCGCCTGAATGGTGGCCAGGTCAAACTCGTCCAACCGTCCCGCCAGTTGCAGGTCTGCCGAGAGGATGCCTGCTGCTCGCTGCACCGTTCCCGGTGGCACCAGATCGGCAATTTGTACTCCTTCGGCATCCAGGGTCGCCTGCCAGGTTTGCTGATCTAAACGGGCGATCGCACTGGCATTCAGCGTCCCCCCCTCCACCTGGAACTGGGTATCCTGCACCCGAATGATTTGGTCACCGTAGCGAATTTCCCCCTGGCCGGGATAGGTGCCGCCTGGAAGCTGGAACTGGGCCACCGCCTGAATATTGTCGAAGGGGCCGAACACCTCTATATCGGCGTTCACCTGGCCGATGGTGATGTCCTGGGGCAGGGAGACATTGTAGGTTTGGGCGATCGCATCCCCCGGCAGCGTGGCATTGAGGGTGGCCACCAGCCCGCCATCGGCTTCCAGGTTCGCCTGCCCGGTGCCGGTGATTTCCCCACCCACGGTGGGAATAATCTGCAAGCGGGTCAAGTCAAACACAGGCGGCGTCAGGCGAAAGTCCGCAGCAACGGTGTCAAACTCCACCTGGTCCACCTGCACCGTCTGCACATTGGAAAAGGAACCAGTGGCAACCGGCTGATCCAGCGGGCCAGTGACGTCCACCGTAGCCTGAAAAGCGCCGCCCACCGGCACCCCCGCTTCAATATTGAGGGTGGTCTGCAAATCACGGAGACTGACCAGGGGAATCTGGGCATTGAGGTCGAAGCCCTCCTCCAGATCGACACTGCCCCCCACCTCAACGGGGATGCGGCCATAGCGCAGGGTAGTGTCTTCCAGGGCGACCTCCTGCCCCTGAAACCGCAGGCGACTGTCCAGGTCAACAATGGGTTCTGGCGTAAATTCTGTGGTGGCCAGAATATCCCGCACCTGAGCCGTGCCGTCCAGGGTGATGGGTTCGTCCTGGCGATACTGCACGTCCACATTGGTGCTGATCAAGCCGGAACCAACCTGAACGGGTAGCGGCAGCAGGGACGCCAGTTCAGCAGCGGGCAGGTTGTTGCTCTGCACCATGGCGTTGACCCGCAGCGTCTCGGTGTCCACCTCGCCCTGGAGGGCAAAGGTGCCCCCTGCCCTGGGTTCCCCCGTTGCTTCAAAAGAAATGTAGCGGTATTCCTCGCGGGTGGCGGCGATCGCGTCAATATCCTGAAACACCACCGGTTCCGCCGCCACTTGCTCACCAGTGACATCTTCGGGTTGGGGATAGGGGTTGGCGATGATAGTGGCATCATCGACTCGCACCACCTCAACAATCACCTGAAGGCCGCCTTCTTCCCCATCGCCAGCATCAATTTGGGTATCCAGCCACTGCCCCGGCTCGTCTTCCACCAGCGATAGTTCTGGGTTCTCTAAGGTGATGTCGATGGGAATTTCCCGGTTGCGAATGAAGTCAATGGCCACTTCCACAGGATTGAACCCCACCTGCACGGTTTCCACAGTGGCGTAGTCGGGCTGAGTGTCGGTGGGGGGGATGGTGGCTCCGTCAACTGTTGCACCTGTGAGAGATACACGGGTGATATCGCCGATTTCTACGGGGCGATTAATCAGGTCGCTCAGGGCATCTTCGGCAATGGGAATGAGGCGTTCGTCCAGGAAGTAGCGGACGGCAAAAATTGCTGCCACACCGCCGATCAGACCAACGCCACCAACCGTCAGCGCAATCCGTCGCCAGATTCGAGCAGAGCGGCTCGGACGTTCATTTTCAGGGGGATTAGGGTTGGGTTCTGGATTGGGGGACTGAGTCATCGCCAAATGTGAATGAGGGGCTGGGGGGCATGGGGCAGCATCGCGCCGGTTCAACTGGAGGCAGGGAACAGAATAATTCCCTCAATAGAAATAGCACGGAAGCAGTCGGCGCTATCGAGACCAGGAACACACTGAACGGGCGCACTGCATCCAGACAGTGCCTGCATGGCGTCCCCTGATTTTGACCCGTTCTCCTCCCACCGGCGTGTGCCGTCCGAAATATCCCCTATTATTTAAGATCTGGGCTTTCCGTCAATCCACCTATAGCGTTACGCTTTCGCGTTAGGACACTCAAACCTTAGCTCGTAGGGCCATAGCGAAATAACTGCAATTAGATTTTTTTTGGCGGCGTCAATCCCCAGGCGATCGCTCCCAGGGGCGATCGCCCATTGCCATCCCAGCCATCACTGGCAGCGGGGCATAGGTAGTTTTGGGGCTGCTGCATAATCAGAGGCCGACTCCACCACAAATGCTTTCCCTGAAACGTCCTCATCTGCCACAGGGGGCTGGGTCGAGGGGTTGCTGGGATAAGTGGTGCCGTTGTACTTCAGGCGTCGATAGCCCGGTGTCGCGCCGCCACCTTCCACCGTCAGAACCAGGTCGCTCCAACCCTGGGTGGTTTCATCACTGACCACGATGGGATAGTTCACCAGGGTCAGGCGGGTCACCAGTTCATACCCGGCTTCGGTGGGTTCATAGATCAGAGTGGTGCAGCCGCCCGTGCCGCAGGTTTGGGGGCCAGTGAGATAGGCGATCGCCTCTTTCAGCCCATCTCCATTCAGATCAGCTTCGTTATGGAGGTAACGCACCGGATTTTCGTCGGTGCCGCAGGGCAATTCTGGGGAGAGGTAGTCGAGGATAGCCTGCTCCAGGGCTGGATCGGGGGTTGTTTCCGCGTCAACATACTGCAGGGAAGCCTGAGCCTCACTGGCAGGTTGTTTTACCGACTCACGGGGAGTCGTCGGACGTGCTACTGAGGCCGCAGGAGCCTGGGCGGAGGGAGCCGGTTTGGAGGCTGGGGCAGCGGCAGCCGGATCGGGACGGGAACCCGCTGGAGATGTCTTGCGGATGGTGGTTTGGGATGGGGGTCGGTCGGCTTGACGCGTCACCTGAGCGCTGGCCAACCCAATGCCGATACCAGCGCTGATACCAATCACGATAATTGCGGTCGCCCGTTTCATAAAACCTCCAAGGCGCGTAGCCCTGCACAAGAAGAAAGTTGACTTCCTTCATCATTCAGGGAATACCGAGGCGTGCGATCGCGCCCTGTTGAACTTCCTGAAGTGTGACAGCTCATTCGGAGTGTAAAGCCGGGAAACTGCGGAGGTGGATAAATCCTTCAGGCAAGGGAACGGCCAGCAGCCTACCGGGTTGAGGAAATTGCTCCGCGCCACCAGCTCATCCGGACAAGCCGAGCACCAGGAGAGCCATCGCCGTTACAGTTCACCATCTGGCATAGCATTTAGCGAGGGCAAAGTTCAGGCATCCACAAACCATCATGTAGTTTTGTAAGCCTCTATAAACTTGGAGGTTAATTTCCTAAAAGCTTCTTGATATGAATTGGTGCGATCGCTTCATTTCAGCGTTGGAAATATTAAAAATAGACAAACTTGTAGGGCATCATTCATGGGAACAATGTTCTACCGGCAGTTAATTTCTGTGTAAAGAATAGGCTCTGGCACATGGCTAGGAGCGATCGCTCTATCAAAAGGAGGAACTTTCTTCCTGTTTTTTCAGTTTTGATCCCGGCTTTTAGTCCAGGGACAGGATCCGGATAAAAAGTTCGTTCTCGTTGTCCAGAGAAGGATAGATGTTGAAGAACAAACCAGTTCTAAGAAATATGGCACAAACATTAATTAAAAAAGAACACCCATTCCCTTGAAAATCACTTCAAGCGACCTGAAACAGTTTGTCCACGGGGTTTTCATGGAAATTCACCCCAGGGAAGGGCATCTGGGTCAAAGCTACCATTTGATCAATTAACGAGTACGAGCAGCAGTAGCCCTTTTCTCCATGTCATAACATGACCCTTTCGTATGAAAAACTTGCAAGATTATGTTTTAGTCTTAGAGCAGCAATCTGAGGATGCGCACAATTTGAAGTTGCTGCTAGAGCCGTTTCGGTGTCCCCTGGTGATTGCAAGCTCTGCTGAGCAAGTGATGGCTCGACTCAACCATTCGACGCCCTACCTGGTCATCCTCATTGGTAATCATCACGATTGGCCTGCTACCCTGGTGGCTCGCCTACGGCAGAGGGCAGATGCAGTGGGCAGCACCATCGTTGCCCTGACGGACTACCACGCTCCCAACTGGCCATCGCAGGAAGAAACCCGACTGTTTGATGGTTTTTTGGTCAAACCTCTAGATGAGGATGTCCTGGCGTCGCTCATTCAAGCGGCCAGGGCAAAGCAATCTTTTTGGGCAACGCCTTACTGAGCCTCTTTCCAACCTGTAGGCCACTGCCGGTGACACAACTATACAACCTCGTTCAACTTGGGGAGTGGAACTTACCCGCCAGGGAAACTCCACTTCCCAAGATTGCTTTGGCTGCAAGCCTTGAAAAACACTGAACAGAATCTGGCATGGAGGATTCAGACAAATCCTGTAGCGATAAGGTGGGGGTTGCCCACCTTACCCCCTTTGCATTTTTGATGTGCTTAGGCCTGACGATTCAGGAAGGAGCGAGCTTGCTCCAGAGCGATTCTGCCAATGTTAAAAATAGCCCAACTGCCAGCCAGAATAATGGGCAGCAAGACGATCAGGATACGCCAGTCCATACCCGGTACCTCCTCTCTGTCTAAAGATTTTTTTAAACACTTCTCATATTCATTCTGCGATGAAACGGCAAATTTATCCAGGGGCGATCGCAGAATTCCCCCTCAAGTTATGCCATCAATGGCAAGGAACAGCTTACGTTACCGAATTTTGAGACCAGCTCACCGAAAATCCCACGTCTGTCCCCGTGCCCGCATGGACACGGGCCAGCTTCTCATATTTCTGGGCATGGCTGATTAAATCTGCAACCTCCTCCTCAGAAAGGGAGCGGACAACCTTAGCTGGAACCCCCAAAGCGAGCGATCGCGCTGGAATATCCTTCGTCACCACTGCCCCTGCGCCAATGATGCAGCCTTCACCAACCCGCACCCCATTGAGCACCAGGGCACCAATACCAACCAAGCTGCCCCGACCAATTTGAGCACTGTGGATCACAGCCCGATGACCAACGGTGACAAACTCTTCCAGGTGCGTCGGCAGGCCCGGATCGCCGTGGAGCACAGCCCCGTCTTGAATATTCGTAGACCCACCAATGACAATCCGTTCTACGTCTGCCCGGACGACAGCTCCATACCAGATACTCGCGCCGCAGCCAATATCAACCCAGCCCATAACTGTGGCATTGGGCGCGATGAAGGCAGCCTGAGAGCGATCGGGAGTGGGCCACGGTACGGTAGGCAGCATGGCAAATCTCCAAATTTGCTGAAGAATTCGTCAAAACATCGGGGTTGAAAGATACCATGACCGTAGAAGGGACATGGGAAGTGCCTATTGCCAGCTATAATGAAGCCACCATCTTTAGGAGATGCCATAAAGGGTTGGCTAGTGGGGTTATCGCGGAACAAACGTAACGATATCACAGGTCGTGGATATTACAGATCCCGTACATTAGCGGACGCTTAGTATTCTAGGGCCTACTGGGTGTGGGTTGGCTCAGCGCAAGCCACTCCGCCATGCGATGCGTGCATCCGAACTAAGGGTGTCACGGGTTAAACTCCCCAAAAAGTTACGGGCCACCCCTTCCAGAAGGGCATCTAGAGCATGGGTTTCCCTATCGCGATCGCCCAAATCTCACGCGCACCACCGGTCATCCATACAAGGGTCACATAGAGAATATGCTGACATAACGTCTAAACTATGGTGAATGCAGCCCTACAGTATCCAATTTTCGGACCAGAGATTCAGTGTCCTCACTGTCGTCAGACTATCCCGGCGCTGACGTTGACTGATACCTATTTGTGCCCACGGCATGGAGCTTTTGAGGCTGATCCGAAAACCGGAGAATTAATTCATCTCCAGTCTGGACGACACTGGCGTCAGTGGGAAAACAACTGGTACCGTCAGCACACCCACCCTGATGGGATTCGGTTTGAAATTCATGAAGCCCTCGATCGGCTCTATACGCAGGGCTATCGGGCCACGCGGGTAATTATTGCCCGTCGGTATAAAGATTTGATTAGCACCTACCTGGAGCGTAGTGCGCCATGGCGGGGGCAGGTTGATTCGCCTAAGCCCCGGCTCTATGGCTTACCCGTTGAATTTAGTCCCGATGCCAGCGATAGCCCATGCTGGGATGTGATTAACTTCGACCTGGAAAAGGAACCTGGTGCGCCCGTCCGCTATCCCTACTTCCGGCTATTTGAGTAGCGTCTTGTCTGAGCCACGCTCTGTCTGAGCCGCGCTCTGTTTGATCACGCCTGTTGTCGCGCCTGGTTGAATGTATGCACCATGCTTCGATCCGCACCGCGAATATCCATCGGGCGATCGCCTTTTACGAGCAGCTAGGGTTCACGGTGTGTGAGCGGTTTACCGCAGGCATTACCCTGGCCTGCTGGATGACGGGATTGGGCGGGCGCATTGAGCTATTGCAGGTGCCCCAGCCCCGGCCCGCTGCTGACGCTTTCGGAGATGAGCATTACACTGGGTATTACCATCTGTCTTTCGACGTAACTAATGAAACCGAGAGTCTTCCCGATTGGCTCGACCAGATCCGCGAGCGGTTTCGTGACGTGGCCCGCGAATCTTCGCAGGTAGAGCCGCTGAGGGTCTTGCTTGCGCCGATGCAGCAAATTATTGGCGATCGCGTCTTTGAAGTTGCATTTGTTGCTGATGCAGATGGCTTGCCCCTGGAGTTTATTCGGGTTCTGGGGCCGGTTTCCCAGAGCTGACAGTTTGTTCTGACCCCCTCAGGCGGCTGCATCTGGACGGACTGTTCTTCATCAAGGAAATCTGGCGTCATCATGTCCAACGAACTACATGAGGGATTTGCTGACAACTGGGCATATCTTAAAGTTGAATTAAGCTGGCTTGATCGAATTTTGATGATGGCCCTGGCCCGCCACCGACAGGATAAAAAGGGGGTTGACCACATCGCCCAAACGGGGGCAGACCGGGTCAGCAGCCACTGGTGGAAGGGGGTGATTTCCATCGATGGTAAGGTTGCCTATGACGAGTACCGCAATCCCTCTAAAGCCAGCACCGGGGCACAAAAAATCAGCTATCAGCAGCAGATTGACACCCGCATTCACCTTAGCCGACAGCAGGGGGTGGCGCTGGCGCTCCCCGAGCTGTGCGATCGCCTGAGACTCACTCTTTTTGAAAAAAACCTGGTGCTGATGGCGCTGGCCCCGGAGGTCAACCGCCGCTACGCCCGGCTCTATCACTACCTGCAGAGCGATCGCCAGCAAGACGCCGCCGACCTGCCCACCGTGGAACTGGTGCTGCGCATCCTGTGCCGCAACGATAAAGAGTGGCGGATGGCCCGCAACCGCATCAGCGCCGAGTCGCCGCTACTGCATCATCAGCTCGTCAAGCTGCTCTTTCAGCCCCAGGAGACTTTTCTAACGGCTTCTATCCGTCTGTCGGGCAGTTTGGTTGATTATCTGCTGGCAGAGTCCCCCAGTGCCCACGATTTAGAAATGTTGCTACAGGAGCCTGCCCCCTCCCTCACCCCGTGGCTGGCCCCTCCTCTGCTCCCCGTCCGCTTTTCTAACGAACTATCCATCCATGCAGTCGGCCTGGACGTTGCGGCGGATGGGCTAACGGCGGCAGACTCCTCCCTTCCCCCCCTATCGGAACCCTCTGCCGCTGGGTTGCCTCCCCAGTCACCATCGCCAACTGGCCCTGGGGCGGATCAACCCCTGCTGCGGCCCACCGCTGACCGGGTGGATTGGTCGGCCCTGGTGTTGCCTGCCCCTTTGCTGGCTACCCTCCAACACCTGGCGGCACGGGTGCAGCGGCGATCGCAGGTGGATGACGTCTGGGGGTTTGCCCAGCATTCGTTTGGGGTATCCGATGCGGGGACGGTGGCCCTGCTGGTGGGAGCAGCAGGAACCGGAAAAACGCTAGCGGCCAGGGCGATCGCCACCAGCCTGGAAACCCCGCTGCGTTGCCTGAATCTGTCTACCGCAAGCCCCACTGAGGCGGAAGGCTGGCTGGCCGAACTGCTGGCAAACCCGCCACAACTGTTGCTAATTAAGGCAGCTGACCAGTGGCTGGGCCAGACATCGCCATTGGAACCATCGCGTTTGCAGCAGCTTTTCCTGCGCCAGCGTCAGAGCGGTGGCCTGCTGTTGCTCAGCATTCAGGACGGAGAGGCGATCGCCCCTGGGTGGCACCCCCACATTGACTATGTTCTCCAATTTCCCCTACCCGACGAAGCCAGCCGTCTAACCCTGTGGAAGCGGGCCTTTCCTCCCCAGGTGCCCCTGAATCGCCGCCGCATTCGCTGGACAACCCTCAGCCGCATTCCCCTCACGGGTAAAGAAATCATGGCGATCGCCCGTGACGCCGCCGTCCAGGCCGCCGCCGAACAGGCCGCCGCCCTCACCATGGCCCACATCACTACGGCTCTAAATCGGCGGGGGTATGGCTTGCCTGTTGCGTCCAGGCAGAGAAGAATGAAGGCAGAAGGCAGAGAAGAATGAAGGCAGAAGGCAGAAGGCAGAAGGCAGAAGGCAGAAGGCAGAAGGCAGAAGGCAGAAGGCAGAAGGCAGAAGGCAGAAGGCAGGCTTGCTTTCTTCTTCACTCCTGACTCCTGACTCCTGACTCCTGACTCCTCACTCTTCCTGCTGATTTCCCCACTGGCAGTAGGGGTGCTGTGCCAGACGGGCGTTGAAATAGCGGGGATCGTCGGAGACTTCCGGTCCCAGCCAGGGGGGGCGCTCAAAGGTCTGGTCGGGGTGGGATAGCTCTACCTCCGCCAAAATCAGGCCCGCATTATCGCCGCCGAATTCGTCGATTTCCCAGCGGGTGCCACCGACCTCGACGACGTAGCGGATTTTTTCGATGAGGGGGCGATCGCACAGTTCATCAAGCAACTGCTGGGCATCCGTTAGGGGAATCTCATACTCAAACTCCGAGCGACTCAGCCCCTCGGTGGGTCCCTTGATGGTCAAATACCCGGTGGTACTGACTATCCGTACCCGCACCGTCACCTGGTTGCGGGTGGGCAGGTAGCCCTGGCGGTAGGCCCGACCGGTTGCACCGCTGCGCCAGGTATCCCCGACTACGAGAAATTTCCGCTCGATTTCAACCGCCATGGGCCTGTTCCGGATTGAGGTACAAAAAGGCTTCCACCTCGGCGGCGGTGGGCTGGGCGGCGATCGCCCCCGGTCGGGTGGTGGTGAGCGCCCCCACCGCACTGGCGTAAGCCACCACCTGGCGGGCATGGGCAGGATCCCGCAGGCGCTTGATGCCCCCGACACAAAGCTGATGAATCAGCCCCGCCAGAAATCCATCTCCCGCGCCGGTGGTTTCCTCCACTTCCACCGAGTAGGCCGGGAAGGTGCCTTCCTGCTCCGACAGGCAATAGGCACAGCCCTTGTCGCCTGCCGTTACCAGCACCCCTTCCACATTTTCAAGCCGGTAGGCGATCGCCCCCGGATCGGTAATGTCAAACAGCCAGCTTGCCTCCTCGTCCGACAGCTTGAGGAAATCAATGCGGGGCATCAGGGAGCGAATGATGGGCTTGGCAGCTTCGGGGTCGGGCCAGAACATGGGCCGCCAGTTGACATCCAGCACAATCTTGACATCGTGCTGATCCGCCAGGTCGAGGGCGTGGTGGAGGGCGGCGGCTGTGGTGGGATAGGACAGTTCTAAGGTGCCCAGCACCAGAAAATCTGCTGTAGCAAACAGGTCAACGGGGAGCTGGCTGGCCTGCAGTTGGGTGTCGGCAAACTCGCTGGTGTCGCGATCGCCAAACCCTACAAACTGGCGATCGCCTGCCGCTGTGCGAATCACGTAAATTTCACGGGTGGGGGCGGTGGTGTGGCGCTGAACCCCCGTGGTGCTGACGCCGATGCTTTTTAGCAAATTTACCAACTCTTCCCCTGGCCCATCTGCCCCCACACAGCCTACAAACCCGGCATGGGTGCCCAATTTTTCCAGGGCACAGGCCACATTGGCAGGTGCACCACCGGGATAAGCGGTCCAGGAGGTCACCTGCTCGTAGGGAACACCGGGCTGATCCGAGATCAGGTCAAACAGAATTTCGCCAATGCACAACACGCGGGGGTTTGTCACAGTCACTACTCCGTCTCAAATATCTGAGGCTCGAATTTTCTGAAAGGCTAAATTTCCAGGACGATTTTACCGATCATTGCCCCCGCCTCCAGGGTACGGTGAGCGGCGGCAGCCTGGGCCAGTGGCAGCACCTGGGCCAGCTTAATGGTGAGATCCCCCTGGTCAAACAGCCGGGCACCCTGGCGCAAAATCTGCGCCTGTTCGCGCTGGGCTGCTGCGTGCCCCTGCAGCATAGGTGTCAGCATCAGCTCAAAGCTGACTCGCAGGTTACGGTTGCGGGCGATCGCCCAATCGGTTCCGCTGGCGGGGGCCAGGAGGGTTACCACATCCCCATAGAGGCGGGTGGCGGCAAAGGTTTGGGTGAGCACATCGCCCCCCACCGTATCAAACCCCAACTCGACACCCTCCCCATCAGTCCAGGCCATCACCGCCTGGGGCACGTCTGTTTCTGGGTAGAAGATCACCTGTTCCGCCCCCAGTGCTTTGACCACCTCAGCCTTCTCATGGGAACTGACCGTGGTACAGACCCTCGCCCCCGCCAGTTTAGCCAGTTGAATGGCCACATGGCCAACGCCGCCTGCCCCCCCGTGAATGAGCACTCGCCGCCCCGCCTCCAATCGCCCCCGATCAAACAGGGCTTCCCAGGCAGTAATCAGCACCAGGGGCGCAGCAGCAGCTTCCGCAAAGCTCAAAGCAGTGGGTTTGGGGGCTACAAAAGCTTCATCAACGGTGGCAACTTCCGCGTAGGTGCCGGGATGCCCTCCCAGGCCGCCGTTACAGAAGTAGACCTCGTCCCCCACCTGAAACTGGGTCACCCCATCTCCCACGGCCTCCACCACCCCAGCCCCATCGCAGCCCAAAATGGCGGGCATCTGGTCGGGGTAAAAGGTGCCCCGCGTCCGTAGCTTAGTATCGATGGGATTGACCCCCGCAGCCCGTAGCCTCACCTGGATCTGAGAGCCGGTGGGTGGGTCGGGGTTAGGAACTGCATGGAGTTGGAGCACGTCTGGCCGTCCGGTGGCGGTCATCAGAATTGCTTTCACGTCGCACCTCCTCAGCGCGTCTCTTGGGTCAGTTTAGGCTGTCCAATTAATTCAGGTTGTCTTTGTTGCTCGATCTGCGTCGGGTTAGGGTAGGGCGGTGAGCCGCGGCAGGTTGTTCAGGTGAACGACATACAACTTGAGCAGCAGTCCGGCATCATCGCCGCAGCCGCCGCGCCCGTTGCCCAGGCCACCACAGCGCACCGACTTCCACCAGGGGATTTCCCAAAACCACTTGGCGGGCAGATGGCCCACCGGGGCATCCAGGGTGAAGCTGAGCTGATTGTAGTACTTAAAGCCGACAAACTCTTTTCCCAGCATCATCCAGCCGACCCGCTTACCAAAATGGGCCGCACTGTTGTGGTTGGGTTGCTCATCCAGCACCGTCATAAACTCGGCCTGCTGGGCGCGAAACCCAAACTTCCCGCCGCTGGCCTCATCCCATAGCTGATCCAGAATTTGCCAGTCTAAGTGGGA
Source organism: Synechococcales cyanobacterium (assembly GCA_035285585.1). Lineage (GTDB taxonomy): Bacteria > Cyanobacteriota > Cyanobacteriia > CAKZMO01 > CAKZMO01 > JAYKGU01. Next base: position 41,835 of record JAYKGU010000214.1, on the reverse strand, counting down.
AATTCTGAGCAGATCGGGGGTATCCAGCCAACCCGCCCGCCCCCGGTCGGCTAGCTGGATCAGGATGTCAAACGTTTCTTCGTCAGCTTCGCGCCACTGCTGTTCTTTCAGGAGCGATCGCAGTTTTTCGTAGCTCGTTCCCTGTTGCGATCGCAGGGGTTCTTCCCGATCCAGCAGCAGCGGCGAGGCGGGTCGGGGACTGCCAACTGGGGGCAGGTCGTCATGCAGCAGGGTCTGCTCAAGAAATTCCCCATCCACGTCCGCAAACCCGTCGGGGGGAGACGGCTCGACTGCCACAGGCTGCTCTGTTTCGGTCTCTGCTGTTGGGGCGGGGGCGATCGCCTCCTCCGAATCCCCACCAACGGGGGCAGGATTGGTGTCGAGCGACGCATCGTCAGAGGGTATCTCAATTTGTTCAATCGCGATGCGGGCTAAAATTTGACTTTCTGCTGCTTCCACCTCCTGGGGGTTGAGGCCCAGGCGCTGCCACTGCTCATCAAGGGCCTGCCGATCTTCAGGTAGAAGCGGAAATGCCCGAGCTACCGCCTGCTGGAAGGCATTTTCATAGCTGCCCAGCTTTACCAGGTCAGCGTCTGCCGCCTGTTTGGCCTCCGCCAGGATAGGTTCGGAGATGGCCCGCACAATTTCGGGGGATAGACCAAAATTCTCCTGAAGCTGGCGCAGGCGTTCCCTATCTTCTGGGGTGATGGGCAGATGCCGCTGGACGGCAGCCCTGAAGGCATCGGCATACTGCTGCTGGTGGTACTGAGCATCGAGATCCTCGAAATCCTCAGGGTTGGGGGTGGCTTCGGGGGAATGGTCAGTCATCGTCTCCTTCTCCTCATCGGGCAGGGGTGGCTTCGGGGTAGAGGGGGGGGAATGGGGGCAGGTGGGGGCAGAGTCTTGACTGGGCGGGGCGGGGGATGATTCGCCTGTACCGTTCAGACTAACCCCATCAGAATCGCTGGCAGGGGAAGCGTCTGGCCCAGGATCGGGAGGAGGATTGGCAGAATCAGGGGCCGTTGATTCGCCACCAAGCGGGGCGGGGAAGGGCTGCCGTGCGCCGTTGTGGCTGCCGTTGCCGTTGTGATCGCCGTTATGGTTGGGGTGAGGCGGTGCGAGGGGAGCTTGCCGCATTTGCTGCTCAACCTGGTCGGCATCATGGTGGGTTAACCCCAGGGACTGCCGATAGGCATCCAGCTCTTCGCGGGTCAGGGGGCTGTGGGCAATCCCTAAAGCCACCGCCGATTCCAGGGCCTGCTGATACTGGCGGCAGCGCTGCTCATGGCCCGATCGCTGGGAGGAGATTTCCTGCTCCAGAGCCACCACCTCCTGGTCTGACAGGCCCAGCATTTGCTGGAGCTGGGCGAGTTCGCAGCGAATGGCATCGCTCAGGGGATGGGCATCTTTGAGGACATCGGCCAAAACGTTGCGAAAGGTCTGCAGGTTATGCAGATGTTTGGGATAGGTGAGTTCTCGCCGGATCAGCAACACATCCTCTGGACGCAGACCCAGCCGTTGTCGGGTGGCCTCCAGGCGGCGATCGCTCTGCTCACTCAAGGGATATTCCCGCTGGATAATCTCGGCTACTTGATTGCGATAGTGGGTCAGGTTGGCCTGGTAAACCTGATGGGGATGGAGCGTCTGCTCTTCAATAACGGCAGCACACTCGCCCGTCAGGCCCAACCGCTGCCACGTCAGGTCAAGAATGGTTCGCCCCACCGGCGACAGTTTGCCCTGCTGAATGGAGGCCTCCACCTGCTGGCGATAGCGATATTCTGCCGGGGGAAAATGGGCTTTCGCCAGCTTGACCGTGGTGGCCGGAATGCCTTCATAGAGATAGGGGGCGATCGCCGGTACCGCCACCTGAAAGCGCTTCTGGATATAGGCATGGAGATCGGTGGCAACAATCCACTCCGAAGGCTGGGCCAGTGCCGCACCGGTCAGCAACCCCTCAGCCCAGTAGTGGGTGTACAGGGATACTTTTCCCTGCTTTTGCACGGCACTGTAGGTCGGATCCTGGGCGGCTGCCAGAAGGAGGCGGCGATCAGCGCCCAAAATGGAGGAAAGCTGCAGCGATGCCCCCGCCCCAGATGCCCGTTCAGGATCGGATTCTGGGTCTGCTTTTGGTTCTAGTTCTGGTTCCAGGTCTAAAACCGGCTTGGAAACTGGCTCGGATGCCTGCAGGGAAGTGACACAGCAGTCGAGCACCACTATTTGCTGGGCGGCAGCGCTTTGGGAAAGCCAGCGGTGGATCTGAACGAGGGGCAGCGCCCGCGACTGGAGGAGGCGATCGCCCTCCCATTGGGTATCGCTGGCCGCCAGATAGACCTCCCCCGTTTTAGCCTGAATCAGATGACCAGAAATGTAGAGTAAGGCCAGATCCTCCGGTTCGTGGCGCAGACACCAGCCCTCAATCGTTTCCGCCAGGGTGACTGCATCGACCCCCTCGCCGTCTGCTGCCTCCGGCAACTCCTCAATATCCTGAAAGTAGGCTAAATTGGGCGGTTTCAGCACACGCTTGACTGCCTCCACGTCCCGGGGTGCTGCAGGCAGTGCGTCTAATCGTGAGTGGTAATCCCTGATTCCAATCAGCAGTGCAGCCCTAGCCATGCCGAATGCCCCAGGCTAGCTAAACAATGGGTAAAAACAACGACGTCTGACCGAAGGGCGATCGCCCCCTGGTCAGTTCCGCCGTGGGTAGTGCAATGGGTCGTCGATAGTCGGGAGAAAGTAATGGACAGATAGGTGGGGTCGATGATAACTGCGGGGTAGATAATTACTGCAATTGTAAGCCAGGACAGAACGGGCGATCGCATTTTGCGGGCCAAACTGGGGACAGACTTTCCCAAAATGGGGACAATCAGCCCTGAGATGGTGAATGACCCACGGATCAGTTAGTGCGAAAAACCCGCTGAGGGGGTTGGGCGAGGGCAGCGTCCACCTGCTTAAATAGGGCTTCGGGATGGGCAGAATTGTCCAGCAGCACATCGGCGCGGCGCTTCTTCTTGTCGATGGGCATCTGGCTGCTGATGCGTGCCCGCACCTGGGCCTTGTCGGGGCGGCTGCCGGGAGATTGGGCCAGGCGCTCCATCAGCCGGTCTTCCTGCTGGCTATCGCTGCAGTACACCACCCAAATTTCGTTCACCAGATCCACCATGCGGGCTTCAAACAGCAGAGGGATCACCAGCACCACAATGGGGGCTGATTGGAGAGGGGGCGACTGCAGGGCTGATTCGAAGCGATCGCGCACATAGGGGTGAATTTGCTGCTCTAGCCAGAGCCGTTCTGCCCCACTGGAAAAAACCAGTTCGCCAATGCGGAGCCGGTCGAGGGTGCCATCGGGAAGCAGCACTGCTCGACCATACCGCTCGACGATTTTGTTGAGGATGGGGGAGGGGGGCTGTACGGCGTCACGGGCAAAGACGTCGGCATCTAACACTGGAAGGTGATGAACCTTAGCCAGATAATCAGACACCGTGGTTTTTCCCATGCCGATGCCGCCAGTTAAGCCAATAATGCGCCGATAAGGAGGTGAAGAAAGCGGGGTTTGATTGGTCATACAGGCTTGCGGTGAACGTTAGCCCACTCCACCAGAGCGTGGGTGAGGCCATCAAGGGTATAGTCCGTCGCCTCCACATCTACTCGCCCCAGCAAGTCATGACAAGTGGCCGAGGTTTGGGGGCCAATGGACGCGATGCAGACGGAGGAAAGCAAACGGGCGATCGCCCCAGGACTCTGAGAATCAGGGGTCGGGTCAGCCGTCGAGCCAGCCAATGCCTGGGAGACCAGTTGCTGAAAGCACCGCACCGTTTTGGAACTGGCAAAGGTGACCACGTCCAGGGTGCCTGCCTCCAGGACGGCGCGGACATCAGGGGCGATCGCCGCTGGACAGCCCGACTGATAGGCGGCCACCTCTGTCACCACCGCCCCCTTTTGGGTAAATTCTTTCACCATTACGTCCCGTCCGCCGCTCTCCACCCTGGGGAAGAGAATCCGCTGACCGACCAGGGCATCAGCGTCAGGGAAATGTTCGATCAGGGAGTCGGCCACAAAGTCCGGGGGAATGAAATCCGGCAGCAGCCCCCATTGCTCAAGGCTCTGGGCGGTTTTCTGCCCCACCACCGCCAGCTTCACCCCCGCCAGCGATCGCCCATCCTTGCCCTGGTGCCGCAGACGCTCAAAGAAGTAGTTAACGCCGTTGCTGGAGGTGAGGACCAGCCAATCGTAGGTGGCCAACTGTTGAATCGCCTGATCCAGGGCCTCCCAGCTCGAAGGCGGGGTAATCTCCAGGGCGGGCATTTCGATCACGGTGGCTCCCACCTGTTCCAGGCGATCGCGAAACCCGCTAGACTGCCCTGCAGACCGGGTGACCAAAATCCTGAGGCCCGCCAGCGGTCGCGTCGAGTGGGGCTGGAGGTAGGGGCGCAGGTTCACCACTTCACCCACCACCATCACCGCCGGGGAGAGGGATTGGCGGGAGGTCTTCTGCCCAATGGATTCCAGGGTGCCTTCCCAAATCTGCTGCTGCGGCTGCCCCGCCCAGCGAATGATGGCGATGGGAGACTTGGGCGATCGCCCATGGCGCACCAGTTGCTCCACAATCTCTGCCAGGTGCTGCGTCCCCATCAAAATCACCAGGGTGTCGAGGGTCGCCAGGGATTCCCAGTTGAGGGCGTCTGGGTCGTGGGCCGTGAAGACGGCAAAGCAGCGGCTCAAGACGGGGTCGGTAAGGGGAATCCCCGCCAGCAGGGGGGCAGCCAGGGCAGAGGAGAGGCCAGGCACCACTTCGTAAGGGCAGTGGGCCGCTTGCAGGGCTTCCAGCTCAGCGGTGCTGCGACCAAAAATGAAGGGATCGCCTCCCTTGAGCCGCACCACCCGCTTGCCCTGACGGCAGTAGTCCACCAGCAGTTGGTTAATATCGGCCTGGGGAGTGCTGGCCTGTCCTCCCCGTTTGCCCACGTTGACTTGCAAACAGTGGGAAGACACCAGTTCTAAAAGGGTGGCATCGACCAGGGCATCATAAACGAGAACGTCTGCCTGGGCGAGGAGGCGCTGCCCTCGAATAGTCAGGTGGTCCGCAAGCCCTGGCCCAGCCCCTAAAAGGTAGACGACGCCGGTTGGGTTTGACATTCCTGATGGTTAGCGTTGTAGTCGTGAAATTACCTACTTCGAAGGTATCCCAAGACGGGGCGGATTGGATCAAACCGGCCCGATAACGTGGCCGCATCAGGCCATTTTGCAAAACTCGAATAAGTAGAACTGCATTGAAAAACGAAGGTTAGAAAACCGGGGGAGCGCCCCGGTGGGGCGCTCCCCCGGTTTTCTAACATGAATTTAATTGTGTTGACCTACTTAGGTTTTTTTAAAGCGCCTCGGGGAAATTTATCGCGGCGGTCTGTGTCCCTCACCCATCAGCGCCAGAAGCAGGCCACGGGAAATAGAAGGTATTCCAGAAAAAACAGCTTCCAGATGAATTGGTAGAAGCGGGCGATCGCCCCCTTATCGGCCAGGTCAACCCGGACGCTGAAATACCACAGGGCCGCCAGCGCCAACCCGTGGGTAACCCCAATAAACAGGCCGTTTACCGCTGGCAGCAGCCCACCCGCCACCACCATACCCACGTAGCAGACGGTCAAAACCCCACGGGCCAGCTTAAAAACGGCGGCCCGCCCCAACTGCACCGTAAAAGTTGTGATGTTGTAACGGCGATCGCCCTCCAGATCGGGGATGTCTTTAAAGATAGCGATGGCGAAGGTAAACACCAGCACAAACAGGGTCAGTGCCCAGACGGGGGCAGGAATGGCCCATAATGCCCCACCCATCCCCTGAAGAACCGCCTGCCCCGCCCTGACTTGGAGCTGTTGATCGGCATGGAGAAACAGCCCCAGATTGACAATCACCCCCCGCACCGTGAAGATGCACACCGACGCCCAGAAGGGAAACCGCTTCAGCCGCAGGGGTGGCAGAGAATAGGCGGTGCCAATCAGCAGACTCAGCCAGACGGTGGCCGTCAGGAAAATCCCCTGCCAGGGAGCCAGCACCAGCGCCAGCAGGCCCGTTACCGCCACAATGCCCCAGCCCTGGCGGCGCGAAAATTCCCCGGAGGCCAGGGGCAGATGGGGCTTGTTGATGCGGTCAATGTCGATGTCTTCAAGCTGATTCAGCCCGACGATGTAAACGTTGCCACACAGGCAGGTGAACCAGGTTGCCAGCAGCGACCTGAGAACGTCGGGGAAGGAATATTCCCCTGCTTGGGCAGAAAGGGCGATCGCCATGCCGTACAGCCCCACCACGCTGAGGCTGGTGCCAATTATGGTATGGGGGCGGGAAAACTTCCAGAAGGCATATAGCCAGGGGGCGTGACGCTGGACGGGGTTGGCACGCTGGGGGAGGGGGGCGGTGATCGATTCGTGGGGGGAAGGCGGACTCATAGCTCCTGCAATATGCAACAGGCTTGATTTTAAGCAATCGTGGAACCCCAGGGATAGAGCGGCAAGCCTCACCTCCGGGCAGACGGCAGCCATTTGAGGAGAGTGTTAAATTTTGATAAGAATGCGTGCGATCGCGACTTCTTTATGGACTTGCCTTTGCCGCATGTGCTGCCTCAACACCACCAAGAGTTTGCCACTATGCCTAACGCCACAACCTACGCCCCGTCCCCAGAGGCCGTTCAGCCCCTTTCCCACGCCCAGCAAGTGGAGTCGGCCTTACGTCTGGTATTGTTCAAGCACGGCATCTGGGTTTTTGGCATTCCTTCCTGGCTCTTTGGAATTGCCGACCGCAGCATAGCCTCCTTCGCCGATGGCTACCTGTCGGTGGTGGAAATTATCCAGTTGCTGACGCTTTCCTTCTTCTTCTTCGGCTGGCTGGGCCTCAAGCCTGATGAAGAACTTACCAACAGCAACGCGATCGCCCTGCAAAACTTTCAGGATGACGAGGGGGTACTCCATCCGGAGCGTCTGTTCGCCGCCCAGGCCCGCATGCTGGAGCTACAGAGTCAGCACATTGCCAGTCAGTCCTACGTCCTCCCCTTTCCCTACCTGTGTCAGATCTATCACTTGCTCAACCTCAAGCATCTGGAAACGGTCCACAGCTTTAGCCTGAGTAACCTCCGGGTGCTGAGTGTCAGTCAGGTGCGCTCTACCCAGATCGGAGGGCACATCACCTTCGAAACTATCCTGGATTCATCGATGAACATTCTAAGGATGTGGCGCGATGCGGTGGTGGAGGTCGATCTGGTTCTGCACACGCCCTACACCGTCGAACTGAGTGTTCCTATCTATGCAGGCAAGCGAATTATCGTTCTATTCAATGCCCTGCCTTTAGCTGAAGGAGAGCACCGATTTTTAATCGATATCTACAGCGATTTGGCGTGGCCCAAGCCCCTGCTTCAGGCAGTGTTTAATGCGGCTGCCTCTCTGACACTGCTAGAGGACATGCCCTACCTGCACCAGCTCTCGGAAACTCGCGCTTCCCATTTGTTTCACGCCAAGCGGGGCAATGAGCAAAATATGATGTTTCTGTTTCGCCGTTTTGTCGAACTGTATGGTACCGGTTTGGAGTCCCATCAGCTTCCAGAGGGGGCGGTAGCTGATCCAGCTGGGCAGGTTGGGGCTGATCCGCAGATGGCGCAGATTTCGCAGATGAATAGCGTTTCTGCCGAGTGCGCTAAATCTTAAGGACTGGCCGTGCCGCTCTCGCTGGTGGCATCGGTGTTTGAGCTTTTGGGAATCTGCTCCAGGGTGATTAGCGATTCCATAATTAACTTCACCACTGGGGCAGCTACCGTCGAGCCGTAGGTATTGCTCCCCTTTGGTTCGTCAACGCTCACCAACACCACATACCGAGGCGATTCCGCAGGGATGACCCCCACAAAACTGGTGACCCGTGCTCGGGCGTCATATCCTCCGCGGGCGCTGGCTTTTTGGGCCGTGCCCGTTTTACCCGCAACCCGGTAACCGGGGATCTGGGCCGTTTTGCCGGTGCCATCTTCCACCACCGCTTCCATCATGGCGACCACCGCTCGGCTCGTCTCTGGCGAGAAAACTTGTTTAACGGGGGGGCGATCGGGCTGCCAGTGGAGGGTTTGATTGGAGTCGAATAGCCCTTCAACCACATGGGGAGTAACCAGCTTCCCCCCATTCACGGCTGCAGCATGGAGCTGGACGAGCTGCACCGGGGAAAGGGCAATCCCCTGGCCAAAGGCGGTGGTCGCTGGTTCGATGGCGGCTCTCGTAAACTGCTCCCGACTTTTCAAAACGCTAGCTACCTCAAAGGGCAGGTCAATTCCCGTTGTCTGGCCCAGCCCCAGGCGCTCCAGCCAGTCGAAATAGTCCTCGGCTTCGAGCTGCTGCATGATCCGCACCATGCCCACGTTGCTGGAATATTTCAAAATATCGGTGACGCTGAGTTGCCCCCGAGCACCGTAGGATTGGTAATCGGAATTGGCAATGGTCCAGTCGTTTAGATAAATTTGCCCTTCGTCGTAAAAGGTGTCATCGGGCTGAATAACACCGGCTTCCAGGGCGATCGCCAGATTGATTGGCTTAAAGGTTGACCCCGGTTCATAAACACTGCTAACCGTCCAGTTTTTCAAGGTGGCCAGGTCGGCTTCGTAAAAGCGGTTGGGATCATACATCGGCTCCGCTACCATCGCCAAAATCGCCCCATTCCGCACATCCATCACCAGGGCAGCTCCCTTCTCGGCGCTGTAGGCTTCAATTTGGGCCTGGAGATAGTCCCGCACTATTCGCTGTAGCCGGGTATCTAGCGTTAGCTTCAGGTAAAGATCCTCATGCTGCACCAGGCCTTCGGGAATCTGGTTGGGAATGATGGAGCCATCCCCACTACGGCGCAATCGGACAGCGGCAGTGGGGCGTGCCAGGAGCGTTTGCTGGCTATATTCCACCCCCACCTGGCCCTCCCGATCTACATTGACGTAGCCAATGATGTGGGAAAAGAGATCGCGCTGGGGGTAGTAGCGCTCCTGGTAAGGCACCAGCTCCAGCCCATCCAGGCGGAGGGCTTGAATTTGATTGGCAACGCCCTGGGGAAGCTGCTCTTGAATCTTAATGCCTGTATCAGACTGGCTGAGTTCTTCAACCAGATCACCAACCTCGCGGTTCAGGATTTTGGCGAGCTGGGTGGCAACGGTTGTTCGGTAGGCAGCCGAGCTTTCTTGGAAGAGAATGGGGTGGGCATAGAGGGCGTAGACCTGGCGATCCAGGGCCACAATATTTCCCTGGCGATCGCTAATCGGTAAGCGGGGGATGAAGGGCGTAACAGCCACCTCCTGCTGTGCCCGAGCACGGCGGGCTAGCTCGTTGCTAGCGAAGATTTGTAGCCGGACTAAATTCAGGCTCAGGCCGACGATGCCAGCCAGTAGCAACCCCCACACCAGAATCAGGCGAAATCGCGGCAGACGAGGTGCGCGGCGGGGGATAAGTCGGTTTCCACCCGACTGGTTTAGCCGCGTTCTAGGAGGAGCAGCGGCTCTCAGGCGCGGCGGGCGAGACGCTGACGAGGATGGTACAGAACGTTGCCGTTTTCTTACAGGGTGGGATTGGGGCGATCGCCGTCGTAAAAGCGCCGTGCGTCGGCGAGAACCAAAATCAACCATTTGCCCCCTCCTCTAAAGTCAAGCCAACTTCAATATCACAGAACCTGACGGGCGTGCCTAGTAACCAACTGGCCGCTGCCGCTCCCAGGGCCGGGGGGCCGACTCCGGCTCGGAGGGCATCAAAGGTCGCGCAGGGGCCGCCGGAACCTCCAGGGTATCGGTTGGAGTCATGGGAGCCATACCTGCCTCTGGCTGCGCTGCCCCTTCCGTCAGGTCGTGCTTCAAGGTGCCAATTGCCGACATGAGTTCTCGCTCAAACTGCTGCAAATGTTTCAGGCGCTCAAAGGTAGAAGCCCATCGCTGTTGGGAGACAACCGTCCAGCCATACAGGGCCAGGACAGCAGCAACGAGGACAGTCGTAAGGGCAAACGTACCTCGCTGAACGCCAATCAGGAGCGGCAGCCAGGAAGGTGCAGCCGCATGCTTAGGAAAGGACCGCACCACCGGTTTGGAAACCGGACGACTGGGTTCTGGAGCAACCACAGCAAGCTGGGAAACAGGCGACCCCGCCGGACGTCGAGAAGCGGCTGGCATCTGGGGTAGGGAAATGGTTGACAGCGGGTCGCTGGTACGGGCGATCGCCCCAACCTGATAGGAGGGAACTGCCCGTTCTTCAAAATCATCTCGTCTCAAAGCCGCCGTCATGAACCTGCTCCTTCAACACACACAGTTACTAAGTTCAGTTAAGAGTTATCAATTGCGAGGAGTGAATGCCTGTTGTTAACGCTGAATCGTTGATGATGCCTGGTCGTTTCAGGCTGGTTTCCTTTACGTATTGCCGATTCTTTGCCAACCCACTACCCCGCCTGCTCGGTAGCTTTGCCCCTGCGATGCACACATACTATAGCTTTGACACTAAAATATTCCAACACCATTCAGTGAAAGATTCCCAATTACAGAAGGAACCCCAACAGTCGGGTTAGATTTAACCATTAAAATGGGCATCTTGAACAGAAGACAGCGACCCACCTCAAACCTCGCAACCAGATTTAGACCACCCGTGGGAGAAAAGTTGGTCAGCGAGATAACCTGAAGATATAACTGAGTAAGGCAAAAGGCGACATCGCCCCTCCGTTGTAAATTAGGAAATTAACGATCACACCCTGTTTAGTGCAGGAGTAATTGAGTTCAATGCCTAACCGGAGCGTTGCTGATACAGCAAGTCTTTACCCGTTTCTTCTCAGGGGTCTGATGGGTGCACTGCGTGACAAACTCTTAAGAATGCTTGACGCTGGAATGCCTTTGGGGCGCTGAGTGTCATAGGAGGAACCTGGCCGTGCCGACGAATCCCAATAGTGATCCAAATATTGGTCGTAAACTCAACGCTCGCTACGAACTAGTCAAGCCCCTGGGGCAGGGCGCAATGGGGCGGGTCTACGGCGCAAAGGATTGTACCCTGGGCGGAGTGATGGTTGCCGTTAAGTTCCTCTCCCAAACCCTGCTCAATCAGCGGATGCGCGATCGCTTCGAGCGGGAAGCCAAAACTTGTGCCGTTCTGGGGCAGCGCAGTCCCCACATTATTCGCGTCACCGACTATGGCGTTGACGAGAACGAAGTCCCCTTTTACGTGATGGAGTATCTGGACGGGGCCAGCCTCAGCGACATCATCCGCCACAAGCCACTCAACGTAAGGCGCTTTCTAAACCTATCCCGACAAATCTGCCTGGGGCTGCTCTGCGCCCACCAGGGTATTTCGGTTAACGGCGACATTTACCCGATCATTCATCGAGATATCAAGCCCAGCAATATTTTCATCATTCAGGATAATGCCCTCGGCATGATCAACGGCGGCAAAAGCCTGGGGGAGTTTGTCAAAGTTCTGGACTTTGGCATCGCTAAAACGCTCCAATCCGACAGCCAGCAAACCAACTGCTTTATGGGCACGCTGGCCTACTCCTCCCCAGAACAGATGGAGGGCTGCGAACTGGACGAACGCTCTGACATTTATAGCCTGGGCGTGATGATGTTCCAGATGTTGACGGGCCGCATGCCGCTTTATGCGGATACCCACACTTTTGGCGGCTGGTATAAAGCCCACCGCGATCAGATGCCTCGCAGCTTTGAGAAGGTCAATCCAGATGTCCAGATTCCCAAACTGCTGGCAAAACTAGTAATGGATTGCCTGGCGAAGTCACCGGACGATCGCCCCCAAAGTGTGACCGAAATCATCAAAACAATGGAGGTGCTGGAGGAGCGCTACCGCCGGGGTGAGGAAATCGCGAAAGACATCGGTGATATCTTAAAAAAACCAGTGGTGGCTAGGCCCAATCCAGACGCTCTCTCGCCAGAGGCAATCTGCCGCCTCCAGTCTTGGCCCACTAATAAGCCAATCGCCGAAATCGTCTTCCCCCACCTGTTGGAAACCAGCAACAAATCTCTGGCTACCCTCTGGGTAATGCTGCACCAGGAAGTCATCAAAACTCAATTGACGGCGATCGCCCACAACAAATTCATGTTTTCCCCCTCCCCTCACCCGATGCTGCTGTGGGTCACAATTTTTTATACCCATAGCCACGGGCCACGCTGGTTACCCTGCTACCTTGACCTGAAAAGCCATACCGGACAGAAATTTATTCGCATCTTAAGTGAGTCGAAGTGCTACCAGGTGCTGTTCTTCGCGCAGGAGAAGCCCCAGCACTGTACCGAAGTGCTAACGTTATCGATTACGGAACCTGCCGTTTTTAACAGCCCCGAACGGCTTGAAGAACAGTCGAGGCTGCTCAATCAGTTTGCCGCAATGGCCCACAGCGCCCCTGCATCAGAACCCAAGTTCAGCAAAAACCTCCTTAAGGCAGAGCTAGAAAAAATTAAGCCAAAGATTCTTCAGAAGTTGGAAACCCTCTGGTAAGTAGGTCAGCACAATTAAATTCATGTTAGGAAACCGGGGGAGCGCCCCGGTTTCCTAACCTTCGTTTTTCAATGCAGTTCTATGGCGTTACGCTTTCGCGTTAGGACATTCAAGAGGTGTGGAACCCCCGCGTCGCGGGGGTTCCACACTCAAACCTTAGCCCGTAGGGCTATACTTAGCCATCGATAAAGCCAGTGGGATGCGCCCCCCAGCTCTATTGATAGCCACCTACTTAAGGTGATTTCTTGACAGGGTTCCCGCTTAAAGCGGGACCAGATTAGCGGGGCACCGGGAAGTAAATGACTGGATGCCAGCTTCGCCGCAGCACTTCGCCTGCAAAGCTGGGAATTGACCATTCCAAAAAATTCCCCAGACTATCAGAGGCAATGGCGATCGCGCTTACATCGTATTCCAGGGCTGTTTCAATCACTTCCGAAATGGCCGTGCCCCGTCGCACCAGGGCGTCTACCTTCAGGTCCAGATCCTCCAGGTCGGCTTTCACCGTGGCGATGGCTTCCTCCGCCTCTCGGAGCTGAAAGTCTCGGACATCCTGCAGGCCTTTGCGCCCAACTCCGTCTACCACCCAGATGAGCAAGCACTCCTTGAGGGATTCGGGCGATCGCGCCTTGGCATGGGCTTTGATGGCGCTAATTAAATAATTGGCCGCGTAGCTACCGTCGTAGGGCACGAGAAAAGATCGGAAGAGGTGCTGACATCTCAGGGATAGCTCTTCGGTCGTGTAGGTGGAAATAAGCTGGGGGCGCAAAATCATCAGCGGAATGGTCAGGCGCTTGCATAGCTCCATTGTGGTGCTGCCAAACAGCGTTTCGGTGAGGCGGCTACGGCTGGGAGTACCCAGGACAAGCAAGTCAGACCCATAGGCGTCAATAGCGCTGAGGATATGGTCAGCAGGCCGCCCCGTGCGGACGTCAATGTGGACGGTTACCCCTTCGGGAATGTGGGCGATCGCCGGAGACAACCGCTGCTTAATTGCAGCTTCCTGAGCGGGGTTTAAGCGAGGAATTTCCCGATCTTCTGATAAAGGCAGGGTGTGCAAGAAAACGATTTGCTGCAAACCACTCATCGCCAAACTGGGAACAAAGTGAATTAACCGCTGCAAACCGTCTTCCAGGTCGGTGCAGATTAAAACACGCTGAAACATAAGCGCTTGTCAGTTAGGACTTAAGGGTCTGTTAAATAGAAACTATTTGCCAACCTTATCATCCTGGGCTGAACTTAGCTGAATTTTGGGCAAAAATGTGAACTTGTACAACGCACTTTAGCAACTCTTAAGTAGGTCGACACAATTCAATTCATGGGAGAAAACTGCGGGAGTACTCCGCCGAGGCATTCCCCCGTTTTTCTAACCATTTGCTTTTCAATGCAGTCCTACTTAGAGAATCAGGCGATAGGAATAAAAGATACGTCAGACGGGCAAATAATCAAGATAAAAATATATAAAAGTTTTGGTTTGGTTGACGCCCCAACATCCCCAGCTCATTTCCCTTTGGAAGGGAGCAAGAGAAGGAGGTCGCCCACGCTGAGCAAGGGAGACGCAGTTAGCCCCTTTAGTCAAGTTGAGGGCCTGACTCAATCCCCCACTGGTGCTTGATGAAGTGTTTGTACATGGTTTCGCGCAGCATCATTTGCTCGTAGAGCTTAACGAGAAACTGCTGGGCTTGCTCACGGCTCATGCGTTCGACCTGGGTTTCGAAGGATCGAAGGCTGAACTGCTGTTCTAATGAGAGTTGAGCTGGCTGGTTCATAGTTCACTCCGTGGTTAACGATTGTAGAACCCTTGAGAGAAGTAGACGACCCCAGACCCGTAATGAGTCGGTGGGTTCACCTAGCCTCTGGCTAGTATTGGGTTCGTCTTACAGTTATACGGTTAGACTTCCCAATCCTCAGCCAAAGATCTCCCTCACTTGTTACAAAGCATAACAACTATTTGACAATGTGTGCACCACCCTCAAGGGTAAGTTTTGGGCCGATGGGTCTTACCGATGGATATTCATAGCAACAGCTTATCCATCGGTCATTCCAGACCAGGGGCTGATGGCCTGACTGGCTGGATTGACGTAGTTTTAGCAAGTTACAAATTGTGAAAAAGTTTACTCTGAACCACTATGTGGGCAGTTCTCAGCGTTTACACGCAGAGGCAAAGCCAGATCGGTGATCCCAGCCTTCTTAAGGGAATAACAAAGTTTTCTTTAAGGAAAGAAGGTACTTTAGCCCTGAGAACCATCTTGATGGGCAAACTGTCCGGCAATGATGACTACCGTGATATTGTCGCGACCTCCCTTATCTTTTGCGGCGTCGATGAGGGCGATCGCAGCCTTGTCACAGGCACGAATTGACTTGAGGTGGGAAGCAATCAGGTGGTCTGACAGCTCTTCAGTGAGACCGTCGCTGCACAGCAGCAGGCGATCGCCCGGCTGCCAGTCAAACGACTTAACATCGATCTGGCGCAAATCTTCGCGACCCAAACACTTCGATAAAATATGCCGCCACGGATGAACCCGCGCCTGATCAGGGGATAGATCCCCCAGCTTCATGGCGCGAGCCACCCAGGTATGGTCTTCCGTAATCTGGTCAAGCTTGGCCCCGCGCAACCGATAGAGCCGGGAATCACCCACATAGGCGCACTGGGGCTGCTCGTCCCGAAAAATCACCACCAGAATTGTGGTACCCATGTCGGCCCGCTCAGGGTGGTGCATCTGATCCTGAAGAATGGCCCGATTGGCCTTAAGAATCGCCTCCTGCAGCAGCTCAGACGACCCAACCTGTGACTCCCAGTGTTCGTTCAAGTAGCCCTGGATGACATCGGTCGCAATTCGACTTGCTTCCTGCCCACCCGCATGGCCTCCCATCCCATCCGCCACGATAAAGAATCGCCCGTCGGGATCGTCAATGTAATAGGCATCTTGGTTCGCGGAACGAACGAGTCCCGGATCGGTCAGACCGGTAAAAAAGCGTTTCATGACTAGAACATACGGTCGAAGCGATTGATTCGAGCGAGCAGTCGTAAAAAGGCGATACCAGATGCCAGGGTCGCCAGGGCCGCCAAGACAGCCAGCGCGATGAATCCGTTAACAACTAGGATCGTTGCCGACAGGGTGAATGCGGCCATAAGAATGGTGTAGTTCGTTCCCATGTTGACGTTACTGAGCCTGCGAATGACCCGATCAGTCTCAACGGAACGCACCCGAATGCGCAAATCCCCCCGGTCTAATTTCTCAATAGTATCCTCAATTCGCCTCGGCAGGCTAAGTGCGCTTGTACTAGCTTGAGCCGCTTGACGACTGATTTCACCGAGCAAGCTACCCGAACCATTGCTTGACGACGTGTTGCCATTGGTCATAAGCTGCATCGCAAACGGTTTTGCGACCTCCATAAAGTTAAAATCGGGATCCAGCCCCTTGCCAACGCCTTCCAGCGTTGAGAAGGCTCGCATGACAAACGTAAAGGTAGCCGGAAATCGAAACGGTTGGTCGTAAGCAATTTCATACAGGTCGTCACTGATGGCCGCCACCGATTGGTTTTCGAATGGCTGATCCATAAAGTGGTCGAGCATGTATTGCACCGACCGCCGCACCGGCCCCATATCTTCAGTGGGAGCAAGCGCCCCCAACTCAATTAGGGAGTTCACAACTCGTTCGGCGTCTTTTTGGGCAATGCCAAAGAAGGTTTCCATCAGCCGTTCGCGGGTAATGGGCTGCACCCGCCCCATCATGCCAAAGTCGTAGAAGATAAGCGCCCCATCGGGGCTGGCGGCAATATTGCCGGGATGGGGATCGGCATGGAAGAACCCGTCATTGAGCAGTTGCTGGAGATAGGCCTTTGCCCCCAGTTGAGCAAGCTGCTTGCGGTCGAGTCCGGCAGCTTCCAGGGCTTCATAGTGGCTGATCTTGATGCCGGGCATGTATTCCAGAGTCAACACCCGCGGGGAGGCATAGCGCCAGTAAACTCGCGGCACCTTCGCCCAGGTCTGCCGACGAAAATTACGGCGGAAAGTGTCAGCGTTACGGCCCTCATTTAAATAATCAATCTCTTCCCAAAGAATGCGGCAGCACTCTTCGTAGATACCCAGCCAATCCCGTCCCCGGCCCCACTCAGGATGGTGCTGAAAATAACGAGCAATCCCTTTGAGGATATCGAGGTCAATTTCAAAGAGGCGCTTCAGGCCTGGACGCTGCACCTTAACAACCACCTCATCACCGCTCCGGAGCTGAGCGCGATGCACCTGCCCCAGGCTAGCTGCAGCAATGGGAATGGGGTCAAAGTTGATATACAGCTCTGGAACCGTTTTACCAAAATCCTGGTAGATAATCTGCTCAACCTGGCTGTAGTCAAACGCGGGCACTTTGTCCTGGAGCTTGGATAGTTCTTCGACATACTCTGCGGGAAACAAATCGGCGCGAGTGGAGAACAACTGGCCCACCTTAATAAAGGTGGGACCCAGATCCAAAAAAGTTTCACGAATCCAGATGGCTAACCGTCGTCGTCGAGCGGCCTTCTTTTCGGGGGTAACACCGCCTGCATAGCTCCAGGGTTTGGTGTAAAGCCACTGGGCTAACATGAGCCGCAGCACAAATGACCAGATATGTAAGAATCGCTGGTTGCGGGAGTAGTTTTCTCGACTCCAACTGTAGGTTTTGCTGGGGTAGGATGGCTTGGCCGAGCGATCGCCCATCTCGCCGGAGGAGACTGGATTATCAACAGGCAGAGGCAGAGCCGTTGACGAAGACGGCCCTGGAAGTTGCTCGTGGGTCGAGTGGGGGTCAGGAAGAACAGACACCTAGGAATCTTAAATCTTAAGAGAGGTTTGGTAAAAGTTGACAGGTACAGAGAAGAAACTTAAAACACCAACTCGCACCGCCAGACAAGTGCTGGAGTAGCGTTATGGGGATGTCCGGTTGCGATATTTTTGTAGCTCAGCGCGAAGCTGGGCAATTTCTGCGCGCACTTCGTCGATCGTAGCCTGCAAATCTTCGGGCTGGGAAGCTACCCCTGGAGGGCGGGAAACGGGTGGCCGATTTTGGAGGGCCAGTTCTTCCTCATGGGCAGCTCGGTCAAGCACCTGACTGGTGAACTGCCGGAGGTTTTCGCGCTGCTGGGCATCGAACCGGCCCAACTCACTTAAGGCATCCGTGACAGCGGCCTCAAGTTGCTCTCCGATTGCTTCCGCTGCTGCACGCCCGATGAAAAAGGCGCGGACGAGGGGATCACTCATAACCACCACTGCCATAAACGTGTTCGCAAAAATTATAGCGTTCTTGCCCCCATTGTGCCCGAACCCCAGGGCTTAGATCCCAGCCACAAACCATTGACCTGCTCCCCTGATGAATCTCCAAACAGATAAGGGGGCAGGAGGCGTTTACTCCCTCTGCGATCGCATCCTGGAAATAATTGGGGAACAATGAACCCAGTCCTGTCCGTATTCCCACCCAGCTTGAAGCCGTACCTCATTATTCTATGTCTCACACCTCTTTGCCCCGACGCTCTCTTTCCCCAAACCAACTCACAACCTGGCTTGAGTCTCGCTGGGTTGCCCCCTCCTATAGTGGCTGGCTCCTGGGGGGGTTAGCGATTTTCTTCTTCGCGGCGGCTACCAACACCATGGCGGGCTGGCTTTATGTGATCAGCGGCGTTATGCTGGCCCTGCTGGCGATCGCGGCAGCCCTACCCAATCGCACCCTGCGGGGCATCCAAATCAGCCGCCAGCCAATGGCTCCGGTTCATGCAGGAGAAGCGATCGCCGTTGCTTTGAGCATTACCAATTCAACGGCGGCTCCCAAGGGTGGTGTTCAGGTTTCTGACCGACTGCCCATTGTCATCGCGCCACCCCAGTCCCTCGTCATTGAGGCGATCGCCCCTGGGGAAACCCGTCACTGGCGCTACTATCCGACGACCCAGCGGCGCGGCATCTATCACTGGCGTACCGTGGAGACGCGGACTGGTAATCCCCTGGGGCTGTTCTGGTGCCGTCGCCGCCACGAGATCCCCGCCACCGCCGTGGTTTACCCTGCCCTGTTGCCCCTCAACCGCTGTCCGCTGCTGGACGACCTGGGCCAGACTAGCCACGTGCAGATGCCTAGTCACACCCATGCCCAGCAGGCCACAGAAGGCGTTACCCGCACCCTGCGGCCCTACCGGTGGGGCGATTCTACCCGCCTGATTCACTGGCGCACCAGTGCCCGCTACGGTGAACTGCGGGTACGGGAGCTGGAAGTCATTACGGGTGGGCAGGAGATTATCATTGCCCTGGACACCGACGCCCCCTGGGTTGCTGAACAGTTTGAACAGGCTGTCGTCGCCACCGCCTCCCTGTATGACTATGCCCTGCGCCACCAGCTCCAAGCTGCGGTTTGGACGGCGATCGCCGGATTTCAGCAGGGCCGCATGGCGGTGTTCAACCAGCTTGCCACCATCGGTTTTGGGGAATCTGGCCCACACGATCGCCCTACTGACCAACCGATCATCTGGCTCACCGCCACCGCTGCCAGTCTCTCTGCCCTGCCGACTGGTAGCCGCTGGCTGCTCTGGCCCGGAGAGCGCTCCGCCATGGCCCCAGCCTCGTCTCAGGACACGGTGG
The DNA here is from genome assembly GCA_035285585.1 of Synechococcales cyanobacterium. Lineage (GTDB taxonomy): Bacteria > Cyanobacteriota > Cyanobacteriia > CAKZMO01 > CAKZMO01 > JAYKGU01. The sequence continues at coordinate 22,770 of JAYKGU010000214.1, read as the reverse complement.
GAATCACAATCCAGTCTGACCAGCCCCTCCAGCCCCAGCTCCAGTCTTGGAATCCGGTCAATCCAGCAGTGCGATAATCCGGCATTACGTCCGGCATTATGATAGAAGGGGTTGAAAAATTATTGGGTCGGAGTGGGCGATCGCCATGAATCATGAAGCTCCTGCTGAGTTTTGGTGTGGGGTGGAGCAGTTTAACCAGGGGGAATTCTATGCCTGCCACGACACTTTGGAGGAAATCTGGCTGACGGCCATTGATCCCCAGAAATCTTTTTATCAGGGCATTCTCCAAATTGCAGTAGCCCTCTACCACCTCACTAACCATAACTGGCAGGGCAGCGTCACGTTGCTGGGCAGTGGCATCCGACGACTTAGCCCCTATGTCCCTGATTATATGGATGTCGATGTCGCCCATCTGATTCATCAGAGTCAGGGGTTGCTGACCCACCTGCAGACCATCGGACCTGAGGCGATCGCCCCATCTCCGGATGGTTCCTCTCCACTGCCGCTAGCACCGCAATGGCCTACTGTTCGACGGCTGAGCGATCGCCCCCGCCCTTAGTCCCTGGTTTAACTGGCTTTAACCAGAGGATTCACCCACGCCTGAGCCTGTAGGGCTGTCGGATAGGCTCCTATGCCAGTTGACTTTCTGTCTGCTGAAACGATTGGTTACCGTCGGGTTTGGCGTCAGAGTTAATATAGTCGTGATGGCAGGCTCTTGTTTGGCGACTCTTTGGTCACTGTTCGGTAACCGTCTGGCGATCGCCCCCTGGAACACTGCCTCCTGGTTCTGTGCCCACTATTCACTCACCGTTCCCGACTCTGCTTTACCCGCAAGGATTTTCCCCATGGCTGCGACCCCTTCCCTTACTGCTCGTCCAGGCCGTCTGAGTCTTCCCCTGATCACCAGTTTGGCCCTCTTGGCTGCTGTTGCCCTGCCCATTCGTTTCCAATCAGTGTCTGCCCAGGAGGCTGCCCGGACGGGGCAACCCATTACCCTCCTGTCAGACGTGCAAGAGGCCAATTCCAACACAGGCGTGATTACCGCACGGGGAAATGTGCAAATCTTTTATCCAGCCCAAAATATGCAGGCAACGGCGGTTCAGGCCCAGTACTACAGCCGTGAAGGGCGAATTGTTTTGACGGGGGATGTCTTCGTGCTGCAGGATGGCAACAGCATTCAGGGTGAGGTGGTTACCTATCTGGTGGACGAGGGGCGCTTTGTGGCTCTCCCCGACCAGGGCGATCAGGTTCAGTCGGTCTACCTGCTGCCCTCTGATGACGAAGGGGATACGACGGTGACCGCCCCCGCCGCTGATTTCAACCCCAAACCCGAGTTCAAGACGCCCATCAGCCCCTAGTGCCCTGTCAGCTTTTACTTTGGTCTGAAAGCAAGGTCGATTGATTACTCTTCTGATAGGATGATGAAAAGTTTTTTGAAACACTGCCGACAGAGCTGTGGGATCACCTTGACTGCTGCTGTTCGACGGGTGCTGGCTTAGCTAGGGTTCGCTGGGTACTGAGGGGCCGCCTATGAAAATCGTCCTGGAAAATATCCGTAAGACCTACGGGAAGCGAGTTGTCGTCAACCGCGTCAGCCTCTCCGTATTCCAGGGCGAAGTCGTTGGGCTATTAGGGCCAAACGGAGCCGGAAAAACGACCACGTTTTATATTGCTACGGGCTTAGAAAAGCCCGATAGTGGGCGGGTCTGGCTGAACGACCTGGAAATTACAACCCTGCCCATGCACGAGCGGGCGCGGCTGGGAATGGGCTATCTGGCCCAGGAAGCCAGTGTTTTTCGCCACCTCAGTGTGCAGGACAATATCCTCCTGGTGCTGCAGCAGACCCAGATTCCTCGGGATGAACATGGCGATCGCCTCCAGGCTCTATTGAAAGAGTTTCGGCTGGAAAAAGTCGCTGCCACGCTGGGGGGGCAGGTGTCTGGGGGTGAGCGGCGACGCACCGAGCTGGCGCGGGCGCTGGCGGCGGGGCCAACGGGGCCAAAGTTTTTGCTGCTAGACGAACCGTTTACCGGGGTTGACCCCATCGCGGTATCCGAGATTCAAGAAATTCTGTCGCGCCTCTGCCAAGACCGGGGCGTTGGCATTCTGATTACAGACCACAACGTCCGGGAAACTCTGGCAATTACCGACCGAGCCTACATCATGCGCGAAGGGGAAACCCTGGCGGGGGGAAGTGCAGAGGAACTCTATAATAATCCCCTAGTGCGTCAATATTATCTCGGCAGCAACTTTCAACTGTGACCCATCATCGGGCTAGTGCAATATGGCTTCAGGTATTTCTAACCCGTCCCCCAATCTAATCGAGTCGCGCTCCTGGCTTCCTACCCTGTCAGTCATGGATCGCTACATTGCCATTGAGCTTTTGTTTCCTTTTCTCTTTGGGGTTGGGGCCTTTTCTTCCCTGGGAATTTCTGTTGGAGCTTTGTTTGACCTGATCCGCCGGGTTTCGGAGTACGGCCTGCCGATGTCGTCGGCAATCGAGATTTTTCTCCTGAAGCTGCCCGAATTTGTCTCCTACTCATTTCCCATGTCGGTGCTGCTAGCCACGCTGATGACTTACAGCCGCCTGTCGAGCGATAGTGAGCTGGTTGCCCTTAAAGGATGCGGCATCAGTGTTTACCGCATGATTGTTCCCGCCCTGGTGCTCAGTCTGCTGGTGACTGGCCTGATGTTCACCTTCAATGAGCTGATTGTGCCCATTGCTAATTACCGCGCTTCTACCACCCTGGAAACGGCCCTGGGGGCAGAGCGCTGGCCCAGCTTTCAAGAAGAGAACATCCTTTATCAGGAGTATCAAGAAATTAAGGGCGATGGACGGGATGAGGTGTTAACCCGCCTGTTTTATGCCCGCCGCTTTGATGGCCAGCAGATGTATGGGTTAACGGTTTTAGACTTTACCCAGGAGCGCCTCAACCAGATTATTAGCGCCCAATCAGCCGTCTGGAACTATGCTGAGAAGCAGTGGGATTTTTTTGACGGCACCATCTATTTGGTCTCGGCAGATGGTTCCTATAGCAACATTTTGCGCTTTGACCAGCAGAAGGTGCAGATTCCCCGGACCCCCCTCGACATTGCTTCCAGCGAACGCCAGGATCCCAACGAGATGAACCTGGCGGAGTCCTGGGAGCGGGTGCGCCTGCTCAAACAGCGGGGGAGTCGCACCCGATTGCGGCGATTACTGGTGCGCATTCACGAAAAGTACGCTTTGCCCTTTGCCTGCATGGTGTTTGGGATAGCGGGGGCCGCCCTGGGGAGTAAGCTCCGCCGCACCGGGCGGGGTATGAGCTTTGCCATCAGCATTCTCATCATTTTTGGCTACTACCTGTTCTATTCCGTCTGCAGCGCCCTTGCCCACGCTGAAATTTTGTCGCCACTGCTGGGCGCTTGGCTCCCCAACCTGCTGGGCTTTATTGTTGCCGGATTTTTGCTGATTCGTGCTGCCCGATAGCCGTGCCATACTGGTGGCAGCGTCTCAGGGGCATACTGAGACGCCCTATCACCGTTGGGAGGTAACACTGTGACAAGCGGCAACCAATCATCTGGTATCAGCGTTCTCAAAGCCCGTTTGCGGCTCTTCAACCGCCCCACCGTCTGGATATCGATTGCGGTGATGGGTGTGGGGCTGGTGGCCCTGGGCAGCTATTGGCGATCGCCCAACCGCCAACTGGCGTCCACGACTCCCACCAACCTGAGTGACATCCAGAGTAGCAGCAGTGCAGATACCCTGCCCCCGCCCGAAGACAACTCCATTGGGGCTGACCTTGACAATGTGGAGCTACTGCTGACGGAGCTGTCAGACGAGCAAGCCGGAGCCGATCCCTCCCTGGGGGCAGACCCGACCCAGGCTACGGCTGACCCCGCCACAGAGACTGCCGATGACGATGATCGCCCAATCTTACCAGACCGCTTCAGCGCCACCAGTTCCATTCTTGACCCATCGGCGATCGCTGCTGCCCTCAGTTCTGCTGATGCGGCGATCGCCAGCAACTCGCTCCAACCACCAGCCCCCACCTGGGAAGAAACCCTCAGCACAGCGGAAGACTCCCTACTTCTGGGGCGTCTGTTTGCGCCGCTAGACGCTCCGGCCAGCCGCCCTATCCAACCCTGGACAGGCCTGCTGTCCACTGAGAGTAGCCTGGCAGCCCCCGCCCCCGATGCAAACGGTTCCTCCCTGCTGTCGCAGCTCCGCTTCCCGCTGCGCGAGTTTGTGGAGGCCACCGACTCGACCACATCAGCCACCAACCCAGCCGTGAGCGCCACCGAGCCTACTATTTTTGCCCAGGAAACCTTTGCCCCGTCTTCCAGCCCGACCCTGCTGCAGGGGCTGCCCTATCCCTACTGGGGAGATACTGGCGTCCCGTCTGCGGATGGGCGATCGCCCCAACTGCCGCCACCGGGCACAACGGGCTATCGGGTACCACCATCCCTGGGCGATTTGCAGCGGCAAGGCACCCTGGGCACCGTGCCCTCCAGCTCAATCTCTTCGAGCGCCAATCCTCTTTTGGTGCCTGCACCTGCGCTGCCGTCGTCATTTACGCCCGTTGGAGTGCCTCCGGTCAGTCCCTACACGATGCCAACAGTACAGCCCGTTACGGGATTAAACGAGCCGTTTCAAGTCTCTCCCGCTGCGCCGCCTCTGCCCACCACCAGCCAGACCTCGACGCCCTCACCTTACACGGGCGGTGGGCGCAATGGTCGCATCAATACCTTCTCTAATCCTTAGGATCTTGGATTTAATAAGGTGAAATTCCTGGGTTAGGGACAACGAATTCCATCCCCCTACCGGAACGACGCAGGGGCAAATGGCCATTTGCTCTCTATAGCCCTACGGGCTAAGGTTTGAGTGTGGAACCCCCGCGTCGTTCCACACCTTATAAATGTCCTAACGCAAAAGCGTAGCGCCATACCAACCGTTGAACCGGGGGTGAATTTTTTCTCGGAAAGGCACTGTGCCCGTCAAAGGAGCCACAGAGGAGGGCAGGATTGGTAGCATAATTAGGAAACGTCCATTGGGATTGATTCTCATCAGCCCGTTCTCCTTCTTGCTCTGCCGATGGCCCGCAGCTCTTTTCCCGCTTCCCGTCGTTTGTCCCTGGCTTTTCCGGGAGTGTCCCTCTGGTCAGCCGTGGTGCTGGCGATCGCCCTGCTGATTCTGTTTCCCATTTTGGTAGTGTTGAGCAGCCTGTTTGCAGATTCGGGCGAGGTTTGGCGGCACCTGGCATCCACCGTTTTGCCAACCTACGTACTCAACTCTGTGGGTTTGATGTTGGGGGTTGGGTTGGGGGTGATCGGCATGGGGGTCGGTGGGGCCTGGCTGGTGGCCACCTGCGAGTTTCCCGGACGGAGAGTATTTGCCTGGGCGCTGCTGCTGCCCCTGGCGGCTCCCGCCTACCTGCTGGCCTATGTTTATACAGAGCTGTTGGACTACTACGGCCCCGTTCAGTCGGCTCTAAGGGCCGTCTTTGGCTGGCAGAGCGTAGCAGATTACTGGTTCCCGCCGGTTCGTTCGCTGCCGGGGGCGATCGCCATGCTGGTTTTGGTGCTCTATCCCTATGTTTACCTGCTGACGCGGGTGGCTTTTTTAGAGCGGTCGGTGTGTACCCTGGAAGCCAGCCGTTCCCTGGGCTGCGGTCCATGGCGCAGTTTTTGGCGAGTGGCCCTGCCTTTGGCCCGTCCGGCGATCGCCGCAGGCACCTCCCTGGCGCTGATGGAAACTCTAAGCGACTTTGGCACCGTGCAGTATTTTGGGGTCAACACCTTCACCACGGGCATTTATCGCACCTGGTTTGGCATGGGGGAACGCATTGCCGCTTCCCAGCTTTCCTCAGTGCTGCTGCTATTTATCTTCGGGCTGATTGTGCTGGAGCAGTGGTCGCGCCGCCAGAGCCGCTACTATCAAACCGTTCATCCAGAGCAGCAATCGTCTCCTTACCGGTTGTCTGGGGGACGGGCGATCGCTGCCTGGTTTGCCTGTGCGCTGCCTCTCAGTTTGGGGTTTCTCGTCCCGTTTGGAGTGCTGCTGGAAATGGCGATCGCCAACGCCACCGAGAACTTTACGCAAAACTTCTGGATCTACGCCCGCAACAGCCTGGTGCTGGCGGCTTTAACCGCCCTGATTGGTGTGGTGCTGGCCCTGGTGATGGCCTATGGGCAGCGGCTCCACCCCAATCTAACGATGACGGCAGCCGTGCGGACGGCGGCCCTGGGCTACGCCTTTCCCGGTGCGGTAATTGCCGTGGGGATTCTCATTCCCATCGGGCGCTTTGATAACACCCTGGATGCCTGGATGCAGCGTACCTTTGGCATTTCCACCGGTCTGCTGCTGAGCGGCACGATTGCTGCCCTGATTCTGGCCTATCTGGTGCGCTTCCTGGCGGTGGCCTTCAACACGGTGGAATCGAACCTGGTGCGAATTAAGCCCAGCCTGGATAACGCCGCCCGCTCCCTGGGTTATCCCCCCACCCAGACCCTCCTTCACATCCATGCGCCCCTGATGTCCAGCGGCCTGATCACCGCTGCCATCCTGGTCTTCGTCGACGTGATGAAGGAACTCCCCGCCACCCTGATCGTTCGCCCCTTCAACTTTGATACCCTTGCCGTCCAGGTTTACCGATTGGCCGCCGACGAACGCCTGACCGAAGCTGCTGCCCCTGCCCTGGCCATTATTCTGGTTGGCATACTGCCCGTCCTACTCCTGAGCCGACAAATCCACCAGACTGGCGATCGCCAACCCAAGTCCCCAATCTAAAAATCTGGTACGCGCCTAATTTTTGCCTAATTTTTAAGGAGCAAACCACGATCGCCACGCTGACCATTGTTCTACCAGATCGGCATAGACCTGGTACCCCTTAGCTCGGGGATGGGCACCGTCAAACTGGGCGGCCTCAGTCATCCAAACCGGTGAGTTCAGCAGGGGTGTAAAGACATCGAGATAGGGAATTGTGAGGCGATCGCACAAAGCCTGATAGCGGGCCGCCAGGCGCAGCGTGCGGTCATTCTGGAGGGCATCGTTGGCAACGGGGGCGGGGGAAATCATCAGCACGGGATGGGTTTCTTGGGCCTGGATGAGAATAGCCTCCGCATTCTGCACCGAGCGATCGGGCGGCACCCGCAGCTGTCCCGCTACTGCGGTGGTATCGTTGGTGCCAAAGGCAAACACCAGTCGGTTATCCTCTCCCTGGGACGATCGGCAATCCACCTCAGACCGCCAGCGGGCGCGAATGTCGTCACTGGTATCCCGCCGTACTCCCAGGTTATAGGCTGTGAGATCATGCCCCTGCTGGCATGCCGTCCGACACACACGCCCAGCCCAGCCCAGGCACTCAGGGTCGCCCGTGCCGTTGACAAAGGAATCACCGACAAAACAGATTCTCATGGAGATACTTCGGACCTGGTATCCACTGAAGCCGGGAAATCCTGGTTGGGTAGGAATTTCGAACCCAGGAGTCAGAATTCGGGGGAAAGCTGGCTTCTGGCTCTGACTCCTGAATTCCATCCTTGGGAAAGCGTTACTGATCTGCTTTGTGCTCTTTAGCCATCGTCCCCCTCCGCCGCTTCGTCTTCCCAGTGCCGTTCAGCCTCCTGGCGCTCCTGGCTGAGCTGGTTCAGCAGGGAAATGACCTTGCTGCCTTCTTCAATGCCTCGATCTTCCATGAAGACGACTTCGGGAGTACGGCGCAGGCGAATGCGCTGCCCCAGCTCACTGCGGACGTAACCTGTGGCAGCCTTCAGGCCCTGCATGGTCTGGGCTTTGGCCTCTTCCGTGCCATAGATACTGACGTAGATTTTGGCGTGCTGCAAATCTCCAGAAACGTTAACATTGGTGACGCTTACCATGCCCGCTCCCACCCGGTCATCTTTAATACCGGAGAACAGGAGCTGGCTCACCTCACGTTTGATCAACTCTGCAACACGGGCGACACGACGACTGGTTGCCATAATTTACTCTCCTCAAATCAATTCTGGGGCTGGTCAATTCACAGGGACTAGCCAAACTAGCCAATGTTTAACCCCAGCATGGCCCGCAGTGTAAAAACCAGGAATGCGAACCCTGCCAGCACCAGGCCAATCAGGGGAATAGCGGTAACGGGGCGCTGGAGCAGCGGGATAAAGGGACGGGCGGAATTGAGCAGAACGCCGAGGATAATGGTGACGAAATAGCGAGGATAGCGAGAAATGTTTTCCCAAAAATCTTGCATGGCTCAACCCATCAACACGGTGACTCAGATCCCCCCCATTGTATGGGAGAACCCTCCAACTTGGTGGCGTCAACCGTGTTCCCACGGCCCATTTCTGGCTAAGATAGGGCATTAACCTACACTGGCGATCGCCCCTTGTTCCCCTCCTCGGCCCCCCATCTCCCTATCGACCCATCCCCCCCGCTCCGGCGGGACAACGGCGATCGGGATGGTACAAATGGGGCGATCGCCCCCCGACCGTTTCTAAAGTGGGCGGGCGGCAAAGGCCGGGTGCTACAGCAATACCTTCCTTTTTTTCCGGGCCATTACGACACCTACCACGAACCTTTCCTGGGTGGTGGGGCTATTTTCTTCCACCTGCAGCCTCCCCAGGCAGTGTTGACGGACATTAACCCCGAACTGGTCAACGTCTATCGCTGCATCCGCGACCAGGTGAACACCGTGATTGAACTGCTTCACGAGCATAAGCAGCAACATAGCTCGGACTACTACTACCAGGTGCGTGCCCAAGTGGGGAACACGGATGCAGAACGGGCCGCCCGCCTGATTTACCTGAATAAAACCTGCTTTAACGGCCTGTATCGGGAGAACTCCAAGGGCCAGTTCAATGTGCCGATGGGGCGCTATAAAAATCCTAGAATCTGCGACCCGGCCCTGCTGCGTGCCGCCTCCAGGGCGCTCCAGCCTGCCGTGATTACCACCCAACCGTTTGAGACTATCCTGGTGCGGGCCAACTCCGCCAGCGATCTGGTGTACTTTGACCCGCCCTACCACCCCATCAGCCCCACCAGCAATTTCACGGCCTATAACCGCTTTGCTTTTAATGAGGCAGATCAGGTGCGCCTGCGGGAGGTATTTGTGGCACTGGCGCAGCGGGGGGTGGCGGTGATGCTTTCCAACTCCGACTGTCCTTTTATTCGCGACCTCTATCAGGGGTTTCAGATCCACACGATTCAGGCGGCACGGGCGATTAACTCTAACGCCCGGAAGCGGGGCAAGATTACGGAGTTACTGATCACCTCGTTTTAAGCAATTGCTGACAGAGCGGCGTGGGGCGGCAATGCTTGCTCTGCCTCATCGTTCACAAACTCAGGTCGCTTCGCCCTGGATGATGCCAGTTAATCGACTGGCACTCAAAAAAAGGCTGAGGCTTTAGGCGAATCTTAAATATTGAGGAACCAGTTGCCCGAAATAAGCAGCTCATTTGCTGTAGTGGCATAAAGCGCAACGATGCACTCGGCCACGTCTACTTTTATAGAACCTATAGGAAAAGGCCCATAAAACACAGTTACACAGATGCAAGTTTCCCTGCGTTACCTCAGTAGCTTGGGCATGGTTCTATCCTGTTCTTTTTGTAGAGTTCATTACAGCCCCTAACAATGAACGCAACTATGTACGCTTCCAATCAACGCTTCCCGCAACCCTCAATGCCAAACGGTGCATCCGCCAGTTGTCTTGAACCTCCAGCTCTGTTGGAGGGGGTCATTGAAGGGTTAATTGACGGTATCTTGATCCTCAGTGAACGTTCCGAAATTGTCTATAGCAACAGCTACGCTCGCCAACTCTGTCAACATCTTTCTGCCCATTCCGACAGTTTCAGTGCAATTCCGAAACAAATCTGGCGAATTTGCAAAGCCCTGATCGATAGCCGCACCGTTTTTCCAGACCAACCAGTGATGATTGAAGACGAAATCGGCAAAAGCAAATCGGAAACCATCCGTGTCCGTGCCCGGTGGGTTCAGCTCGATCATGCCACTGCCCCCTATCTACTGGTCATGCTGGAGGATCGGCACCAGTCGGCCAAGCGACGGGCGATCGCCGAAGGCCAGCGCTACGGGCTTACCGCTCGGGAAAACGAGGTCTGGCTCTACCGCTGCATTGATTACACTTACGAGGAAATCGCCGCCGAACTCCACATCACCATCAACACAGTTAAAAAACACATTAAGAGCATTAACCTCAAGCGCGATTTATTTCTTTGCTCCTGTGAGAGTTAATCTGCCGAGCCGTAGGGTTTAGCGCACCACGGGAACAGTGGTTCACCTTCAATTCTCTCCAATGGTTGAGGCGATGCCGGGTCGGTATCGCCTTTTCTATAGCTTTGCAGCCCACCGTCCCTGATGACTCGTCGCCTGCAGGAGGATATGCGCCTGTTTGTCAGCGGGGCGCTGTGTCCTCCTGTCAATCGACCAATGCGCCTGGTGCCTTAGGGAACGACGGCCACCTGGGGGGTCAGCAGCACCACATCCCGGCTGTCTACCATAAAGGCGGTCAGGTCGCGATCGCTCAGAGTTTGCAGCACCCGTCCCGCCGCCGCCGCATCCGTGGTTTGAGTGGCCAGCAGGTAGGGGCGCTGTTCATAAACCACCAGCCCCACTGACTGCTGCAGGGCTTGCTGCACCGCTGCCGCCAGTTCTGGCTGATTGAAGTAATCGACCAGCACGGCATATCCCGCCCCCAATAGCTCAGGGTTGTAGCGACTGGGTGAGCGGGTAGGCGGTGCGGGCTGGGGTTGGGCCGCCGTTGTGGATGGACGGATTACCGCCGCCTGTAGCCCATAGGTGCGTACCAGATACTCGGCCCAGGCGCTGGCGTTGTCCTCGCGGGCAAACCGCCCCACCCGAAACACCACGTCCCCCAGATAGTCGCAGACCGTGGTGGTCGTGCCATTGGGAAGCACCTGGCGCAGCTCTGCCTGGTCGGCCTCGGTGGGCTGGGGGATCATTAGCAGATATTCAGCATTGGCGGGTGGCTCGCAGGGGGGAAAGGTTTGGGCCTGGGATAGGGGGGCGATCGCCCAGGTAGCCGCCACCGCCAGTACCGGACTTGCCATCAGGGCGCAGAGGAAGAGGGGACGCTGCATAGTTTCGATATCCTGTCTGGTTCAAACCACCGATGACAAAGACGCCAGCGGGTCGGGAATTGTTTGGGACGGAGCCTCAAACTCACCCACCGCCACATATTCTAAGCGCAGCTTCAGCCAGGTGATGAACTGGGCATTGGTAGACACAATGGCGGCAGCGGGCTGGGGACAGCGATGCTTGATCGCCTCCAGCTCAGGAGCCTCCAGAAAAGCGGGCTGATCCACCAGCCAAAAGTCAATTTCTTTTTCCCGCTCCAGATAGTTACGCTTGCGCTCCCGCAGCACCTCCTCCAGAGGCTCCTCGTCGATGAGAAAGGCGCGACTTGCCAGAACGTAGTGGTATGTAGTCATGGTGATTCCAGGTTAGTTAAATCCGTATTCAACGTGCTTAAAAATTGTCAGTGAAAAAGCCAACCCCGACCAAACATTATAAAAAATCTTGAAATTCTACCCACCCCTTCACTTAGGAGGTTTTTGAAAATCATCCTACCCGATGACGTAGGGGCAAACAGCCGTTTGCCCCTGCCGACCATTTAACCGGGGGTAGAATTTTCCCCAAGAAACCGCCTTATCTTCCTCTCGGCCAGGTTACCGCCTAATGTGGAACCACTTTCCCGCCTTAAAGTTGACACCTCCATCCACCCATCTTCACCCTCCCCCATCCACTCATGCCCCCCTGATCGCCTGCTTCATCTCCCGCACGGCCCGCTCCATGCCCACCAGCGCTGCCCGACTGACGATGGTATGGCCAATATTCAGCTCCTCCATTCCTTCCAAACAGGCTACCGGGTAGACGTTCCAGTACGTGAGGCCATGCCCCGCATTGACCCGCAGACCAGCGGCGATCGCCTGCCGACAGCCCAACGCCAGCGCCTCCAGCTCTTTGGCACGGGCCGCCTCATCCCCGGCTTCAGCATAGGAGCCGGTGTGCAGCTCTATAAACCTGGCTCCGGTAGCCTGGGATGCGCGAATTTGGGACAGATCGGCGTCAATAAACAGGCTCACGGGAATATCATTGCCCTGCAGGGTTGAGACCACCGACCGCATCCGTTCGAGCTGTCCAGCGATGTCCAGGCCGCCTTCGGTGGTGATTTCTTCGCGGCGTTCGGGCACCAGGGTGACATAGTCGGGGCGGATGTCCAGGGCGATCGCCACCATCTCGTCCGTCGCTGCCATTTCCAGGTTGAGGTGGGTGCGCACCGTTTGCCGCAGCAGGCGGACATCCCGATCCTGAATGTGCCGCCGATCTTCCCGCAGATGCACGGTAATGCCATCGGCCCCGGCCAGCTCGGCCAGCACGGCAGCGGCCACCGGATCTGGCTCTACGGTGCGGCGGGCCTGCCGAATAGTGGCGATGTGGTCAATGTTGACGCCGAGGGTAGGCAACTCCGATTCTCCTGTATTCACGACAGATTATGACTTGGGACAAACCCACTGTGCTAAAAATCCTATCAAAACCCTAGCCAAATCTTGGGGATCACCAGCAATTTCTGGTTTTTGCAATTCTTATCTTTCAGCTGGGTTTTCCCCACCTGTTCCACAGAGTTTCCACAGAGTTTCCACAGCCAGGGGGGGGGTTCTCCACAGGTTCGGCCAAGTTTTCCACAGGCCATCTACGGTCGGGTAAGCCCTTGGTCATTCTTTTGGGGATTGTTGTCGAAAATCGGGGTTTCCCTGAGAAGTCGCCCAAATTTGTAAAGTTAGGTAACGAGAAACCCCTTGAAACCCCCATTCCTTCGTAAACCTTTTGTTTATGTGAAAAATCCATCTGAGTCCCGCCACATTGACAACCCCACCCCCCTTTGGCGCACAATGATGCGACCTACCTTATGAAGGCGCTCTGATCTGGGCCGATTCCTGTGCCGCTTTTCCCCATGGATGGCGAGGCAGCGGGTTGGCTTCGAGAGGCAGTGCCGCTTTAGGCTGTCAGCGCGAAAAACTGCACCAAGCCGCATTGGGCTGCAATCCGCTCAGTCAACGTCTGCTCTTTGAATAGGTGCGAAGAACTCGTCTCCATGGCAACGTGAAACTTTTCCTCTAACGCCAGGACTGGTTTTTCGGATGGGCGCTAGGTTGTCGGTTCAACAGGGCCAGACTGATCCCCGCCATTGAGCTGTCCAACGCATCACTCTGTTACCGAGGTTTTATCTATGAATGCAACTGTAAGTATCCTGGCTGAAATTCCTGAAGACCTCCATGAATCCCTAAAAAGCTACCTGGAAAACCATCCCGATTGGGATCAAGACCGGGTCTTTGCTGCCGCCCTTTCTCTATTTTTGCTGCAAAATGGCGGTGGCACCAGCATGGAGTCGTCCAAAAACTACCGACGCACGGCGCGTGTGTACCTGGATGCCTTGTTTAAGCACGCTGTTTAAATCGTTCAGGCAAGCTGTCGCTTTGCCATTAACAATTAGCCCTCTGGGGTAGCGCGGTCATGGCCACGGGTTTTGCTCTGTTGGAATCTTGTTGAATCTTGCTCAGGCTGAATCTGACTTAATTATCAGATTTAATAGAGAAAGTAAGGACGGTTTCATCCACCCCCTTGAGCTTTAGAGGGCTGCACTTGTGAAGAATGGTGTCATCTAAATAGTCCGCAACTGCCGCAGATACCAGGATTTGGCCCGGTTCTGCGGCCTCTTGTATGCGGGCAGCGATATTGACGCTGGGGCCAATCGCCGTATAGTCAGACCGCTCAGGGCCGCCAAAGATGCCCACGACGGCAGTACCCTGGTGAATGCCGCAGCGAAACTCGACTTTGCCAATGCCCTGAGCTTCCCATTTTTGGTTGAGGACAGCGAGGGTACGGTTCATCTGCTGGGCAGCGGCGATCGCCCGTCGTACCTGCTCATTGGGGCTGATTTCCTCCGGTGCGCCAAAAATGGCGAGAATGGCATCCCCCATGAACTTGTCTACCGTGCCGCCATTGTCAAAAATGGCGTGGGTCATTTCCGTTAAGTACTCATTGAGTAGCTCGGCCACCCGACGCGATCGCAGCGTGTTGGACAACTGGGTAAAGCCCACAATGTCGCTAAACACAATGGTCACCAGCTTGGGATCGGGGCGCAAATCCAGGGCCAGTTCGCCTCGGGCGGCCTTTTCGACCAGGGCTGGCGGCAAAAAGCGCTGCAGCACCGATTCCGTGAGGTAGGCATTCAGCTCGGCCACCCGACGCTCGTTCTCCTTCAGCGCCAGCAGGTTGCGCACTTCCGCCAACAGCTCCCGGTGGTTAAACGGCTTCGACAGATAGGCGTCTGCACCCCGCTCAGTACCCTCAATGCGGGTTTCCTCGTCCGCCTTGGCCGTTAGCAAAATGATGGGGATGCCTTTGGTTTCCTCCCCCTGGCGCAGTTGCTCAATCAGCTCTAGCCCCGACAGTTGAGGCATCATTAAGTCGGTCAGAATTAACTGGGGCGCAAAGGCTTGCACCTGCTGCAGGCCCTCCAGCCCATTGCGGGCAGTGGCCACCTGGTAACCTGCTTTTTGCAAGACTGCGGTTACGTAATTCCGCAGGTCGGGGTTGTCGTCTACCACCAAAATGCGGCGATCGCCCCTATCGGATGTATCGGCGGGCAGGCAGGCCCCATCCGCCGCCCCGTCCGCCATCGCTGAGTTAGGCAGCACCACCGCCGGAAAAACTGGCGCAGGGTCAGACTGGCTTTCCAGCTCCACATCGGCCAGCTCTACCGCTGCCCGACTCGATTCAATTTCTGCCGCCACATCACTAACCTGGTCGGCGGGCAGGTGACTGCGACCCAGTTGCAGCGAAACGGTAAAACAGGTGCCCTCTCCGTAGACCGACTCCACCCTGACCTCACCGCCGTGCAGATTGACCAGCTCCTGCACCAGGGCCAGCCCCAGGCCGCTACCCTCGTAGCCCCGGTTAGCTGACCCGTCTGCCTGCCGAAAGCGCTCGAAGAGGTGGGGCAACTGTTCTGTCTGGATGCCGACCCCAGTGTCGCACACCTGGAGCTGGCAGCGATCGCCCACCTGCTCCAGGGATAGGTGAATGGTGCCCCCCGCTGGCGTAAACTTCATGGCGTTCGACAGCAGGTTATACATCACCTTGTCAAATTTTTCTGGGTCTAGATAAATGGGCGGCACGGTGGCCAGATTGGCCTGTAGGGTAATTTGCTTGCGATCGCAGTAGGGCTGGAAGGATTCAACAATTTGCTCAATCAAACTGGTGATATCGCTGGGGCGGAACAGGGGCTGCATCCGTCCGGCATCCAAACGCTGCAGATCGAGCAGCTGGTTCACCAGGCGCAGCAGGCGGCGGCTGTTGCGCAGCGCAATCACTGACTGGTCATAGCTCAGCCCTTCGCCCTGGGCCACCGCCGCCTCCAGGGGGCCGATATTGAGGGTAAGGGGGGTGCGGAATTCGTGGGAGATATTTTGGAAAAACTCAGTCTTTTGCCGATCCAGGGCCATAAGCTGGTCAGCCTGCTGGCGGGTGGTCTGGTAGAGGCGCGACTGCTGCACGGCGATCGCCGCCTGGGCCGCCACTGCCTGGGCCAGCTCCACGTCATCGGTCTGCCACTGGCGCGCTTCCCGTGTGTGGCGCAGGGAAATGCTGCCCATAATGTCGCCCTCCGACGACAGCAGTGGCACCACCAGCAGTGCCCGTGCCGGTAACCGCAGGGGTACATCCAACACATTCAGCTCTGGATGGCAGGCCAGATCGTTCACTACGACGGGTTCCTTGGTATCGAGCAGCAGCTTGAGGACAGGATTTCCCTCAATGGGGGTAGCCGACTTGGGCAGGGGCCGATGGGGCTGTCCGTCTTCTAGGGAGGGAGCGTCAGCTTGGGGCGTCGAACCCGTGAGAATGGCCTGGGACGCCAGGGTATGGGTTTGCTGCGGATCAACATAGGGACTGGTCCAGGTAGCGGCTTTCGCAACTGGATTCAGGTGATCGGCGGTGGGCCGCTGCTGCCCTGAGTTATACAGGCCGACGCACTGAACATAGTCATCCTGGGCCGTCCACAGCGACAGGGCGCAGCCATCGACATGCAGCGCTTCACCTAGTTGCTGGGTAATGGCGGCAAAGATTTCTTCGGGATCAAGGCTGGAGCGAATGGCGGTGGTAATCGTATTGACCAGGGCTTCGCGCCGCGCCAGGGCCTGCATTTGCTCATAGGTGCGGGCCTGGGAGAGGGCCAGGGCCGCCTGGTTGGCAACCATGGTCACCAGCTCAATTTCTTCTTCACCCCAGGCGCGTGGCCCCAGGATCTGGTGCATACCCAGAACGGCAACCAGCTCTTGCTGATAAATCAGCGGCACCACCAGGCTGGAGCAAATGTTCATCGCCTGATAGGGGGCATGACTTTCAGCGGGAATTGACAGCTCGCCCGGAACGATGGAGCGCCCAGAGGTATTTTCTACCACGGCTCCGGGGGCCGCCATGAGCGTCTGTCCATCATGGATGACCTGCACTTCACGGGTGATCCACACGGTTTGGGCTAGCTGCTCTTGGGTGGGAATGGGCAGAGGCTCCTGGGGCGATCGCCAGTGCATGAAACAATCGGGGTCGAGCCGCCCATTTTGCACCTGGCGGAGCAAGCAGCAGGTCACCTCAAACATGTGGCCCATCGTTTCGACGATGGTTTGGAGGATTTGCTGGGAGCTTAGCGCGCCCTGGAGGGAGCTGTTGATGGTGTTGAGCAGGGTTTCCTGGCGGAGGCTGCGCCGCAAATCCTGGGTGCGGGCCTTGAGCACGTTGTGAATATCGACCGCCTGCTGCACCACCGCTCGGAGTTCGCTATCGTCCCAGGGCTTGGTGACATAGCGAAAGACTTTGCCAGAGTTGATGGCGTCCACCAGGTCTTCCACATCGGTGTAGCCCGTGAGGATGATACGGATGATGTCGGGGTATTGGGTGGCGGTCAGGCTCAGGAACTCGGTTCCGCTCATGGAGGGCATGCGCTGATCGGAGATGATCACCGCAATGTCTGGCTCGTCGGACAAAATATCGAGGGCGACTGGCCCACTCTCAGCCCGCAGCACCTTAAACTCGCGATGAAAGGTGCGATACAGCAGGTCGAGGTTGTCTGGTTCATCGTCCACGACCAGGAGTTTGGGTTTATGGCGAAGAGATGCTCTGTGTGGGGATGTCATGCACCGCGCTCCTGGGGGGGGCAGTCCGCTAAATGGATATGTGGCCCACCATGTTCACCCTGATCCCAGGGGATGAGGGCGATCGCCATGACATTTGGGATGGTGGAATGAAAACTGATCCGTGTCCGGCAATGGGCCGCCATCTTAAAACCTACAAACAATTCAATCCGTACAGTTGACTCAATCCTGTTATACACCCCAATTCTTCACGCCTATCTCCAACAACCGCCTTCAGATGAACCCCTGCTTACAGCATTCCCCAACCCAGGGAGGTTTTAACTTAACCCAAACCGGCGCTATTCAAAGAGACATCAGTTATTGCAGGTGAGCGGGGGGGGGCGATCGCCCCCCTCTTGCGGGATCTCCGATAGATTAGAGGGATAGGCCAGCCCTGCTCTCCTTAAGGTAAACCACCTTTTTGTTGCCGTTTGTATGTCTGCTCCCGATCTGAGTCCCCAATTAAACTCGTCCATCGTTCAGCCCAGCGGTTGTCGATCGATGCCCGGTACCATAAGCACCCTTCCAGCCTTCATGGTACGGGCGGCACGTCAGCCCGACCTGACCACCCTGGCTGAGATTTTAGCCGATAGCTTTCACCATCGAGATGGCGTACTGGGGCTGCTCTATCCCCTGTTTCGGCTGGGCATTTATGAGGATCTGAAACATCGATTTATGGCCCAGCCCTCCCGCTACGTCTGCTTGGTGGCTGCTTTCTATGAGGCCTCGGGCGGAAACCCAGCGGGCGGCCCCGCCACCGACCCATCCAGCGATTCTCAGGAAGCGGGGGGAAAGATTGTGGGCACCGTCGAGATGGGAGTGCGTACCTGGAGCTTTTGGTATCCCCAGGCCCGTTACCTCTATCTGTCGAATCTGGCGGTGTTGGCCAGCCATCGACGTCAGGGGGCTGCCCGTCAACTGCTGGAAGCGTGTGAGCACATTGCCCAAAATTGGGGCTTTTATGATATCTATCTCCATGTTCTAGAGAATAATACTGGGGCTAAACGGCTATATGAATCCATGGGATACACCGTTCGACGGGCCGAGCCGCAGTTTGGTTCGGTGCTATTTAACCAGCCCCGCCAGCTATTATTGCGGAAACAACTGACCTTCTGAGCACGACGTATTAAGTACGACTTTTTGCGCCATGATGCAACCGCCCCGGCTTGATGACGAATCCCAATCTTCACCACCGTCCAGAGGGCAACGGGGGCGCAACACCATCGTCACGGCCCTACAACAGCTGACCCATTTGGGGCCGGTCAGTCGGCTGTTGACCCGCAGCAGTGAGTGGTGGCGGCAGGGGCGGCAAAAGTTGGGGCCAGTTGGCTTTGGGCATCTGCTGATGGGCCTGGGCACGGGGGTGGGGGCGATCGCCACCATGGCCAATGTGGGGGTGGTGCAGCTTCTAGAGCAGCAGGGGCGCACTGTCTTTTTCCGGGTGCGCGGGGTAGTATCGCCCCCAGAGGAGATTGTGATTCTGGCCATTGACGAAGCGTCGCTGGCCCAGGGGGAGTTTTACAGCGCCGAACCCGAGATTTATCCCCACATGGCTCCCCTGGCCCGTTGGCCCTGGCAGCGTCAGGCCTACGCGATCGCCATCGAGAAACTCATGCAGGCCGGGGCCAGGGCGGTGGCCGTTGATCTGGTGCTGGATAGCCCCAGTTCGTGGGGTGACGGAGACGACCAGGTGCTGGCCGAGGTGCTGGAAACCTATGCGGGGCAGGTGGTGCTGGCCTCCAGCTTTGAGGAGGCGGAGATTGAGGCCGGAACGACGACCATGGGGCCACTCCAGCAGATTATCGAGCCGCTACCGTCCTTTCGGGTGACCGACCACACCAGCGGGTTAATCTCCTATTTCAAAGAGGTGGATGGGCGCATTCACCGCTACACGGATGATGCTTTTGACTTTGACCAGTATGCTGCCTGGTTTCCCCAGTATGCCGACTACTATGCCCTGCTCAGCGAAACGGTACAGCCGTTCGACCAGGTAACGCTGCGGGCGGCCCAGATCGACGTTCCCCAGAGGCGCGGCGGCCACATCTTTTTCTACGGCCCGGACGGCACCTTCCCCCAGTTTTCCTTCTGGTCGATTTTAGACCCCGCCAATTGGGAAACCCACCTGCGCAATCAGGACTTCCGCGACAAAATTGTGCTGATTGGACCAACCGCCACCCTGTTTAACGACCTGCACGAGACGCCCCTGGGACGCATGGCCGGGGTGGAAATTCACGCCAACGCCATTGCCTCTCGCTGGGATGGGCGATCGCTCGCCGAGGCCCTCCCCCATCCCTGGCTCCGGGGGAAACTGCTCATCGTGTGGGCGATCGCCGTGGGTGCTTTGCTGAGCCGTCCCCAGCGCATCCGTGGCCGGTTTTTTGCCACCCTGGGGCTGATGTGGGCCTGGGGTCTGGTTAGCTACACCGCCGTCTGGACACTGCAGCTCTGGTTGCCCATTGCCATGCCGATGGCGATCGCGGCCTTTGGTGGCTTTGCGTACATTATTGCGGGCCTGGCCCGCGAAAACCTGCAGAAATTCCAGCTCCGCAGCACCCTCAAGCGCTATTCCAGCTCCCCCCTGATTCGCGAAATTATCAATAAGCAGGACAGTTTACAGGATCTGATTGAAGAGCGCACCCGCGAGATTTTGGGGCGACAGTTGGTAGGCCGCTACCAGGTCATTGAAGTGCTGGGGTCGGGTGGATTTGGCGAAACCTACATCGCCTCCGACAGCCAGCGACCGGGGCATCCCCTCTGTGTCGTCAAGGTGCTGCGCCCTGCCAGCAACGACCTGCGGCTCTTTGAACTGTCTCAGCGCTTTTTTAACCGCGAAGCCGAAACCCTGGAGCGGCTGGGGCTGCATGACCAGATTCCCCAACTGCTGGCCTACTTTGCCGAGGGAGGCGACTTTTACCTGGTGCAGGAGTTTATCGAAGGCCACCCACTGCGCCAGGAATTCCTGCCGGGTCAGCGGCTATCGGAGCCGACCGTGGTGGAAATTCTGGCGGATTTGCTAGAGGTTCTGGAATTTATCCACAGCTGCGGCGTCATTCACCGCGATATTAAACCGACTAACGTGATTCGCCGCCACCGGGATCAGCGCCTGGTTTTGATTGACTTTGGAGCGGTGAAAGAAATCCAGTCCCAAATTGCCGAAGAGCCACTCCAGGAAAATACCATCGGCATTGGTACACGCGGCTATATGCCCAATGAGCAGGCCGCTGGCTCCCCCAGATTCAACAGCGACCTCTATGCGGTGGGGATGATTGGCATTCAGGCGGTGACGGGCCTACCGCCCGATCGCCTCAGTGAAGACGTGCGCACCGGGGAAATCCTCTGGCAAGACAAGGCGAACATCAGCTCTGAGCTAGAGGCCATCCTCAGCATTATGACCCGCTATGACTTTAACCAGCGCTACCAGTCGGCCAGCGAAGCCCTGGAAGACGTGCGATCGCTCCAGGAAAAATATCAGGCTGCTGGGCTGCTGCCAGAGCGGGGACGGTTTGAAGTGCAAACGGTTGCCGTGCTAGGGGAAGACGGCGACTGGGTAGAGGAACCCACCTTTGACCCCAACGAATCGACCCTGCCCTGGTATTCAACGGGATCACCCGGTTTGGGAAACGCTCCCACGGAGGGGCCACCGTCTAAGTAGAACTGCATTGAAAAACGAAGGCTAGAAAACCGGGGGAGCGCCCCGACGGGGCGCTCCCCCGGTTTTCTAACATGAATTTAATTGTGCTGACCTACTTACTCAGTAAAAAGTGAAGGTTACTGAATTTCCAGCGATCGCAACCGATTCAAAGCTGCCGCCAGCTCAAACCGCCGGAAGTAGGCCAGATCCCCCTGGGGCGACGCGGTGAAGGCATCCAGCCCCGACTCATCCAGGAGTTGCTGCACCTGGTCGACGATGTCCATCAGATTGGTGCGATTGTCCAGCAGATTCTCCTGGATGTGGGCGATCGCCGCCCCGATGCCCCGGAGCTGAGCCGTATCGATAATCTGCTCCACCGCCGACAGGTCGATGTCCTCGGAGCCGAAGCGCAGCTCGTCCACGTCGCGCACCCTGGTTTTCGGTCCCCGGTCGTCGCGATCGCGGCGGGGGGAATCCAGTCGCTTGGCCAGGGGGATGCGGTGGGTAATGGGGCCGAAGGACTGGCCGCCCTCCGGGGTGCGGTCGGTGGCGTACTGGTGGGCGATCGCCTTCGCCTGCTGGGTCAAGTCGTGGGGCTGGAAGTCGGCCATGCCAATTACCGTATCCGCCACGTCAAAGTAATCGCCGCTGCCCCCCATCACCAGAATGGTAGACACGCCATAGTCGTCGTAGAGCTGGCGGATTTTGTCGATGAAGGGGGTGATGGGTTCCTTATCCTTAGCGATCAGGGCCTGCATGCGGCGATCGCGAATCATAAAGTTAGTGGCTGACGTATCTTCATCCACCAGCAGCACCCGTGACTCCACCTCCAGCGCCTCAATAATGCTGGCGGCCTGGGAGGTGCTGCCGCTGGCGTTGTCGGTGCTGAACCGCTCGGTGGAGCGCCCCTGGGGCAGGTGATTGATAAACGGGGAAATGTTCACCCCGGCAATGCGGCGACCGTCCTCCGCCCGAATCTTCACCGCCGTGGGGTCGGTGACCACCGCCTCCCGCCCGTCCCCCGGAATGTGGTTGTAGACGCCCAGGGCGATCGCCCGCAGCAGGGTAGACTTCCCGTGGTAGCCGCCCCCCACAATCAGCGTCACCCCCTGGGGAATGCCCATCCCGGAGAGATTGCCTCGGTGGGGACAGTCAAAGGACACCCGCAGGCTGTCGGGAGCCGTGAACGCCACCGGATGCTCCCGCAGGGGCTTTTCGCTGACGCCGCTTTCCCTGGGCAGAACAGCTCCGTCAGGGATGAAGGCCACCAGTCCCCGCGTTGGGAGCTGCTGCCGCAGCCAGTGGGCGTCTTCGGCGGTTTCCACATGCTTTTGGACGGCGTCCGGCTTGAGGTTGCGGTAGAGGAGCGATCGCGCCACCAGTTCAGGAACATCCTCACACAGCAGTTCCGCCGCCTGTCGCCCCAACACGCTGCGCCCCCGTGCAGGCAGCCCCACCAAGAATCGGGCCTCCACCTGCTCCTGAGAAATGAGAACGGACGTGCGCTCCAAAATCTCCTGGCCGGGGGAGGCGATGGAAATGAGTCCACTTTTGCCGCTGCCCCGCTTGCTGCGCAGATCGCTTGCCGACCGGTCAAACTGACGGGCCAGGTAGTCCCGCAGGGCCACCGCTCGCACAGAGGAGGAGTAAAGCTCCCCTGGAAATCCAGCATTGGGTTTACCCTGCTTCGTCATCTGGGGCACCAGCACCCGCAGGCGGCTGGGAGCCGCAAAGGGATCGCCCTGCACGTAATCGATTACTAGGGTAAAGCCTGGAAAGGCGTAGCGCCCCTGAATTTGCTTATAGGCTTTGTAGCTGCGCTGGTCGAGATCAAGAAGCAGGTCGCAGAGTTCATCCGAGGTTGGCATCGCTTTAACCCAACATTGACATCCTCCCCGGCCTAAAAGCGCGGGGATTCCTCGCCACGCCACCCCCGAAGGATGGTC